>QHOI01000075.1 GCA_003218705.1 Verrucomicrobiota bacterium
CTCAAGGGCCTGTCGGGCTTGCTCGACCTCGCGATTTTTTCTTTCCACTTCTTCATTCTGCTCGAAGAGCTGTCGCGCTTTTTCTTCCAGCTCCTGGTTTGTCTGCTGCAATTCCTCCTGCCGGCTTTGCAATTCGGTTGCGAGCGATTGCGATTGTTTCAGGAGATCTTCCGTTCGCGTGTTCGCTTCAATCGTGTTGAGAACGATTCCGATGCTTTCGGTCAGTTGATCGAGAAATGCCTGGTGCGTGGGATTGAATTGTTCGGCCGATGAAAGTTCCATTACCGCTTTAACCTGGCCTTCGAAGAGGATCGGTAGCACGACGATGTTCCGCGGCGCCGCTCCCCCTAGCCCCGAGCTAATGCGCACATAATCACTGGGCACGTTCGTTAAAAGAATGCGTTCTTTCTCAAGCGCGGCTTGTCCGACAAGTCCTTCGCCAAGCTTGAAGCGGCTGTTAACGCCTTTCCGATCCCGATAAGCGTAGCTGGCAAGCAACTGCAGCTCCGGTTCGCCTTCTTTGCCATTCATAATATAGAAGACTCCTTGCTGAGCCGAAACCACCGGCGCAAGCTCCGAAAGAATCATTCGAGCCACCGCGAGCAAGTCGCGTTGCCCTTGCAGCATTCGGCTGAACTTGGCCAGGTTCGTCTTCAACCAGTCCTGTTCGTTGTTGCGAGATGTCGTGTCTCGCAGATTACGGATCATCTCGTTGATGTTGTCTTTGACGAACGCGACTTCGCCTTGGGCTGCGACTTGAATCGATCGGGTCAGGTCGCCTTTGGTTACCGCCGTCGCCACATCAGCAATTGCGCGCAGCTGCGAGGTAAGGTTGCCGGCAAGCTGGTTCACGTTGTCGGTCAAGTCGCGCCAGGTGCCGGCTGCACCGGGCACGTTCGCCTGGCCGCCAAGTTTTCCTTCGACTCCCACCTCGCGCGCCACCGTCGTCACCTGATCGGCGAACGTCGCCAATGTGTCGATCATGCTATTGATCGTGTCAGCCAGCGCTGCGATTTCACCTTTGGCTTCGAGTAACAGCTTTTGCTTCAGCTCACCGTTCGCGACACCGGTCACAACCTTGGCGATACCGCGCACCTGGTTGGTGAGGTTGGTGGCCATGAAATTCACCGAGTCGGTCAAATCTTTCCAAGTGCCGGCAACTCCGCGCACGACTGCTTGTCCACCAAGCTTTCCTTCCGTGCCGACCTCGCGCGCCACACGCGTCACTTCCGACGCGAACGAGTTGAGCTGATCAACCATCGTGTTGACGGTATTCTTCAGCTCGAGGATCTCGCCTTTAACATCCACCGTGATCTTTTTCGAAAGATCTCCCGTCGCGACCGCGGTCGTGACCGCGGCAATGTTTCGGACTTGTGCGGTCAGGTTGCTGGCCATGAAATTCACCGAGTCGGTCAGGTCTTTCCAGGTTCCGGAAACGCCTTCAACCCGGGCCTGACCGCCGAGCGCTCCATCCGATCCGACTTCGCGCGCCACGCGTGTCACTTCCGACGCGAACGATCGCAACTGGTCCACCATCGTGTTGATCGTGTCTTTGAGTTCCAGAATTTCTCCGCGAACATCGACCGTGATCTTTTTCGATAGGTCGCCGTTCGCCACCGCAGTTGTGACGTCGGCAATGTTGCGCACCTGACCGGTGAGGTTACCAGCCATCGAATTCACTGAATCGGTCAGATCCTTCCAAGTGCCGGCGACGCCTCGCACATTGGCCTGGCCGCCCAAAATTCCTTCTGAACCCACTTCAAGAGCGACACGCGTCACCTCCGACGCAAATGAGCTGAGTTGGTCCACCATCGTGTTGACGGTGTTCTTCAGCTCCAAAATTTCGCCCTTCACATCAACCGTGATTTTTTTCGACAAGTCGCCACGGGCGACCGCGGTGGTAACGTCGGCAATGTTGCGCACCTGACCGGTAAGGTTTCCGGCCATGAAATTCACCGAGTCGGTCAAATCCTTCCAAGTACCGGAGACATCGCGCACCTCGGCCTGGCCGCCGAGCTTTCCTTCCGAACCCACTTCACGCGCGACACGCGTTACTTCGGACGCAAACGAACCGAGACGGTCAACCAGCGTGTTGATCGTATTCTTCATCTCGAGAATCTCGCCCTTCACGTCGACGGTGATCTTTCGAGACAGATCGCCATTTGCGATCGCGGTCGTAACTTCAGCGATGTTACGTACCTGCGCGGTCAGATTGCCGGCCATCAGGTTCACGTTCTCGGTCAAATCCTTCCAAGTGCCGGCGACACCTTTCACATCCGCCTGACCGCCCAGTTTTCCTTCCGTGCCCACTTCGCGCGCGACACGCGTCACTTCCGATGCGAATGAGCGAAGCTGGTCCACCATCGTGTTAATGGTGTCCTTCAATTCCAAAATTTCGCCGCGAACATCGACCGTGATTTTTTTGGAAAGATCTCCATTGGCGACGGCGGTCGTGACGTCTGCGATGTTTCGCACCTGACCGGTCAGGTTTCCGGCCATTGAATTCACGCTATCGGTCAAGTCTTTCCACGTGCCGGCCACACCTTTGACGTCAGCCTGACCGCCCAGTTTTCCTTCCGTGCCCACCTCGCGAGCAACGCGCGTCACTTCCGAAGCAAACGAACTGAGCTGGTCCACCATCGTGTTAATGGTGTTTTTCAACTCGAGAATTTCGCCTTTTACATCGACCGTGATCTTCTTGGAGAGATCACCGCGTGCGACAGCGGTAGTGACGTTGGCGATGTTGCGCACTTGCCCGGTCAAATTGCGCGCCATGAAATTCACTGAATCGGTCAGGTCTTTCCACGTTCCTGACACGCCTTCGACCCGGGCCTGACCGCCGAGAATTCCTTCCGAACCCACTTCGCGCGCGACACGCGTGACTTCCGAAGCGAACGAACGCAGTTGATCCACCATAACGTTGACTGTGTCCTTCAACTCCAAAAATTCGCCTTTAACGTCGACTGTGATTTTTTTGGTCAGGTTTCCATTCGCCACCGCTGTCGTAACGGTGGCGATGTTGCGGACCTGTGCCGTTAAATTTCCGGCCATCAGGTTCACGTTTTCCGTCAGGTCTCTCCACGTCCCGGCCACGCCTTTGACTTTCGCCTGGCCGCCCAGTTTTCCTTCCGTGCCCACTTCGCGCGCTACGCGCGTCACTTCCGAAGCAAAGGCGCCGAGTTGATCGACCATGGTGTTGACCGTCTTGGCCGTACGCAAGAATTCGCCCTGTAGCGGCCGTCCGTCGATTTCTCTGGCCATCGTTTTCGAAAGGTCGCCTTTTGCAACAGCACCGATGACGCGCGCCATTTCACTGGTCGGATGAACCAAATCTCCAATCAGCGTGTTGATGCATCCGCTGGAATCTGCCCAGCCTTCCGAAACCGCGCCCAGGGAAATACGCTGACCGATACGTCCCTCCTTGCCGACTACGCGTCCAATGCGCTCAAGCTCGCGACTCATCCGTTCGTTGATTGCAATAACTTCGTTGAAGGTATCGGCCACTTTGCCGGCCAGACCGGTCCAGTCCGCTGGCAAGCGGACCGAAAAGTTTCCATGCTTGAATGCGATTAATGCGTTGAGCAATTGTTTCAGCTCGACTTGGTTGTCGCCATTAAAACGAGCACCGTTTGCCGGACGAACGATAGAGACAGGATTAGATTTCTTCATAACGAATCAATCAGAGTGAGAAAAAAGGGGGGCCTACCGATCGCGAATTTCGATCCGGTAAGAATAAACCCATAAACCGCCGCCCTTGGACGAATCGTCAGATTCATCGCATTAAATTGAATACGCAGCAAGGCCAGCGCCAGGTTGTGCGATAATGGTCGGCTTCTGCGAAACTTTATCGGCTGCGAGCTTTTTTGACCAGAATTGCCGATTCGAGATCTGGCCGCGGAGTGAAAATCCGCCGGAGCACCGATGATCGGTGCACGAATTCGCGCTAACTTTCGCGACTTACTTGGGCGGTTTAACGACGGCCTGCAATTTCGCGTCATCACCGATCACGATGAACCGACCGTGATACGGTGGCATCGGCTTCGCCGGATAAGGCGGGCGGATGATCGCGAAGCCTTGCGCTCCAAGCGCAAGACTGAGCAGGACGCCGAGGGCGAACGTTTTCATATTGCTGTTCTCCTCTGCATCATTCGTGCCATAGAAATTCCTAATTCTGCGAGGCCGGCTCAGTGGGTGAACCAACGGCCGATTGGGTAGGCGAGAAATGGCCGAGCGCTGCAACGGAAGATCGCTCCATCCGATTTGGATTTCGAGACAACACCTGCGATCACTTCAGGAACAACAACAGTCCGCAGAATGTTCAAATCGCCGCGGATACTACGGCCAAAAATCCAGTTGTCCAACTTTTTGTACGCCCTGGCCGACTTTCGCATTTTGGATTTCGAATTAACTTCCCGTCCGATGCCACAGTTTAGTTATCGAGCCCGCGACGCGCAGGGCGCGCTGGTGGAAGGCGTACTGGATTGCGCCGATCGCATTATAGCCATTCGCCAGATCGAGCAGAAACGTTGCATCCCTATTCGGATCGAGATCGTCAATGCGCGTCCCGAACGCGATGAGAAATCGCAATCAGTCGCCGCGCCAGCGCCAACGCAGACCCTGAAAATTCCACACAACCAGCTGCTCATTTTCACCGAACAGCTCGCGCATTTGCTCCAGGCCGGCATGACGCTGGACGAAGGATTGTCGATCTTACAAAAGCGGCTCAAACAGCCGCGAGTGCAGGAAATGACGCGAGCATTGCATCAAGCGCTGGTTGATGGCCGAAGTTTTTCGCAGGCCTTGCGCGAGATGCCGCGAATTTTTCCACCGCTCTTTGTCAATCTCGTTGCGGCGGGCGAAGCAAGCGGGGCGTTGCCGGAGATTTTGCACCGGCTCGTAAAACATTTGATGCAGGCGAAGGACCTGCGCGACCGCGTTCAGCAGGCGCTG
>QHOI01000076.1 GCA_003218705.1 Verrucomicrobiota bacterium
CGCCAAACAACCCAGCGAGCATGGTCGACTCCGAAGACGTATTCGGGTAATCCGTGACGTCGCGCTCTCTCATAAATCGTATCTTGTCTCATGATTTTCATTGCCTGCGGCAATCGGGTGTGAAAGTAGAGTGGTTCGGACTCATAATTCGTGATCACCACCTCACCGGGTCTGGCATTCTTACGGAGAAATTCGCAGGACGCCGCCAGAGTTCCCGGATTCGACCGAAAAAGGTCGCGCACAAAAAGCAAAGATCCAGTCGCAACCAATCCATCGACCATCCGCTTCGGGACGTGCACTGCTACGATCTTATTTTCGGGATCTGGATTTTTATCCGCCCAGAGAACCCATGGTGTAATTTGAGCTAAATTTGTAAACGCAAAAATGAAGAGGAGCGACACCCAAACGAACGCTCTGTGGTGAGCGACATTCACAACCAAAATGCCGGCGGCCATTGCAACCAGAGGGATGATTGCGGAAGTGTACCGAGCACCCGTGACCCAGAGAGCGGCGCTGCGCTGAGTCAGTGCTATGGTGATCGCGTAGGAAAGAATCACCGCCACGATGACAAGCAAAAAATCTCGTTCACGACATGAAAGTAATCTGATTCCCAGTCTCCACTGACTCCAGAGTACGACCGAAAGCACGACAATTCCAACCAATGGGGTGACCGATGCGCATTCGATCAAGTACTGAGCAAATCGGGCAAAAAAATCGCGGATCGAAGGAACGAGCACCGCGTTTTCAGTGTAGCCAGTTCGGGCAAAAACGAACCACGGGATCGTGAACGCGACAATTCCCGGCAGCGCGAGCCACAACCAGGGCCGCTGAGCCGCAAACGGCCGATGCAGCAACGTAAGGATCGCGAGAACACCCACCGGGACAATCCCGATTGGATGAATGTGAAATAATAGAATGGCCAGGACGGCAAAGAGCACACTCTCCCGGAATGATTTCATCTGGAAGAAGGTCCAGATCAACAGACAGGTGACAAGCATGCTCAGTGCGTAATAACGGCTTTGTCTCGAATAAAGGAGGAACTGGACCGATAAGCCTAGTAGGACAGCGGCGAAAAACGCGGCCCACCGATTAACCGTTATTTGCCAGACAATAAAATATCCCAGCAAGATCGACATCCATCCCGCGAGCGCGAATGGAAACCGCGCGGCAAACGTATTCTGCCCGAAAACGAGGAATGATGCGGCAGTAACGTAGTACTGGACCCATGGCGAACTCACCATCACCAGCTGCTCGTTCTCCCGTGCGCCGAAATCCGAATCCATGAAAGTCACGCCGTCCCAGGCCTTCGGGACACCAAATTTCAGAATATTCGAGGCGAGAACGGCGGTGTCGCCTTCGTCCGCCCACAAGTAATCGGAGCCGAGATTGGTGAATATGAGGCCGGCGGCGATGACGGCTATGAGCGCGAACGGCAAGTGCTGCCGTAGACTGCCGAACGCGTCTGAAGTTTTCATTTATCCCAGCGCATCTCGTCAGCTCGATGCCTCGATTGAGGTTGGCTGACGCTTTATAGCGAGAATCAAAAATAGGCATGCGCTCACAAAAAAGAACGATACGGCTATGTTCCGAATAATGAGGACGAGCAATGGTAGATTTGGATGTCCCAGAAAATCCCATTTTCCAAGTAGCCAGCCATTTCCGGAGAAAAGCCAGTGCAACGAATAGAGGTAGGCGCTGGTGAGCGCTACCGCTGGAATGGAGAACCACCAGCGAAGGAAGAACCAAAAGGGCAAAGCCCAGGCAAAATATTGGAACGCCCAATAGTCGCTAAATCCAAAAAGAACGGCGTAGGCCATGCCAATGGTCGCGCACACCTCTTGAGCAGACGCACGATGTCGGCGTAGCCACGAGACAAGGAGCATGGCGGCGATCGCGATATACCAGCTCTGCTCGAGAAGGAATAGAACCGGACGAAGATATTTTTCCGGCCAAGCCTGGATTGGCACGACCGTAGAAAAAAGTAAGACGCTCGGACCCCACAACGGAACGCCCTCCGCAGTTTGTAAAAGCAATCCGCGGTATCCAAAAACGTTCGTGAAAACGATTTTGTAATCCTGAACGAGGGCGGGAAGATAAGTTAAAAATGCGCTGATGGCCGCTGCGAGCAGAAAAATGCCGCGAATGCGCCAGCGACGAAACAAGGCCAAGAGCGCAAGAAGAGCCAGTATCCCCGGCAGTTTGACCCAAAGGCTCGCGCCGAAGGCAGCGCCGCTACTTAGGACTCGTTCTTTCGTCGCTAACCAAACAGTCAGTAAAAGGAAAAACGCGACCGCGGTGTCGGTATTGCCGTGATAGGCGGAAATAAGGATAGCAGTCGGACTCAGCCAGTAACAAGCGGTGCCGAAAAATCGCCACCGGTTTTCCGGGAGCAACGAGAACAATAACAGCGCGTTTCCGGCATCCAGTAATGCAAACGGTGCGCGGAAAAGAATTCGGAACGGGACGTGAGTTACGGTCGCAATCTGCAAAATCAAAGCGCTAACTTTGCTGATAAACGGCGGATGATTCGCAAACGAGTTCGCGTGGTAGTATCCGATCAGTCCGCGATTCAGCACTTGCTGAGCATGGTCTTCCCAATCATCCATGTCGCCCGTGCCGTTAGTGAAGGCGACGCAATAAACCCGCAGCGCCGCGCCGACGAGGATTGCTGTCCAAAACGCGCTTTTGTGTTTCAAGAAGGATGGCAACGGAACAGGCGTGGCAATTGCGACGGAGCCGTCCATGTTCGTGCGGATTGTAGATGGCAATAGCCGGTCGCCAAGGCGCTTTTCAGTAGCTAGTGCTGCGCAGGCCAAACGACTCGAAAAATAGTAGCGGGAGGAAAAGTTTCAGGACCGTGAAATAAATAACGTCCACCCGGAAAGCGTCGAAAGTGAATATTTTCCCGATTTTCCCAGAGAGTCTCTGGTAATTCCGCCACCCGTTCGATGCGCCCACCTCGATCGACGATTTGCTGCTCCACTTCGGCGCCAAAATATTCCTGATATCCCTCCCAAACGGGGCGCCAGATTACCCAGCGCACTTGATCGACATCGAAGACATACGTCGGAAGTCCTTTCAATTTGGCCGTCTGGTATATGGGATAATCCGGTAAAATTTTTAAGGCCTGGGGCAAGCGAGTGTGAAAATAGAGCGGTTCCCATTCGTAATTTGTAATCAATTTATCTCCGGCATCGGCATAATCGCGCAGAAAGGCGCAGACGTTCGCGACCGTTCCCAAATTACTTTGGAACAAATCGGAAAGGAAAATCGATTGTTGCCGCGTGTTCAGGAAGCGCTCGATAAAGTTTGATGGCAGATGCGCTTCGATAACCTCCTTTCCATCAAAGGAGGCCACGGTTTTGCCCCAGAAAATCCAAGGGGTCAGTTGGGCGAACTTAGTGAAAATAAAAACCGATATTAACAGAACAGAAAGAATTGCCCGATCGCCCGTAATTCTGGTGATGAGGATACCCGCCGTCATTGCCATTAGCGGAAGCACCGCGGCCGTATAGCGAATCCCAATTCGCCAAAGAGAGTCAGCTGGCTGCGTAGCCGCGATCATAACTGCGTACAAGAGCAGTGTTACGAACGTGACAATTATTATCGCGCTTCCTTGATTTTCGATCCGTGTGACATTAGCAATCGACGACTCCGTAGACATTTGTTTTTTATTAGCGAAGCGCTTTCGAACGCTTTGGAATAGCAAGAGAATCGTCGCCCCGAGGAGCGGTGTCACTGATGCGCATTCGATCATGTATTGCACAATCCGTCCGGCAAACTGAGGGATAGATTGCACGCTGCCCATGCTTTCTGCGTAGCCGCTGCCGGCGAGCGCGATCCAAGGCAATGTTAACAGGGCAATGGCGGGAGCCGCCGTCCAAAACCATCGACGTTGGGAGAAGAATGGGCGATAGGCTATAGTTAAAGCGCCCAAAGCGATTACCGGAACGGAGCCGATGGGGTGAGCGTGGAATAAGAGAATTGCGACGACAGCAAACCAGACGCAGTGCCGCGCCGACTTCATTTGGAGAAAAATCCAAAGCAGCAAAAGCGCCAGCAGCATGCTCAGCGCGTAATAGCGGCATTGGCGGCAATAGAGAAGAAACTGGACGGAACTGACGAGTATTGAGGCCGTGCAAAACCCGGCCCAATGGCTGGCAGTACTTTGCAAAATGAGGCGATATGCGACCAAGACAGTGAGCCAGCCGGCAATCGCGAAGGGTAGTCGCGCCGAAAATGCGTGTTTTCCAAAAATGACGAAGGAAGCACCGGTAACATAATATTGCAGCCACGGGCTGGTGACCATGACAAGATTATGATTCAGGCGCGCTCCTTTATCGGAGTCGAGGAAGGTGACGCCATCCCAAGCTTTCGGAACGCCCCCTTTGATAATGTTCGCAGCCAGGACTGCTGTGTCTCCTTCATCCGCCCACAAATAATCCTTTCCTAAATTTGACAGAACTAGCGCCAAGCCCAGTATCGCCACCAGTGTAAACGGCCAGTGTGGACGCAATCTCTCCCAAACGTGCGACGACATTCGGATCGCTTAAGCCTTTCGTCGGTAAATCAGAATGTGTTCGGCGGTCGGTGTCACATTCGCTGGCCTGCTTGAAAAGTAATAGTCAGTGCCCTGATCAGAGATATTGATCAGGCCAACTTCCTCGTAGTTCGCATCACAGTAAGCGTCTGCCCACCTAAAAATCGTTTGATCTGAATCGGGCCCCACCAGCCATGACTTGTTCGCGACTACCAGGATAAGGAATTTCGGGCGCGCCGTTTCGATTTCTCGGATCATCTCTTGCTGCATTTGACGCGCATAAGGCTGCGGCTCCATCAATCCGTAGGTGTAAATAAATCCAGTGGCCGAATGCCGTTGAGCATAGAAATAGATCTGTGGTTCGGAGCCCAGCACGGCGATTGTGTCTGTCGGGCTCGATTGCGCGCGCAAATATTCGCCAATCTTAATCGATTCCGGAAATGGATTTGTTCCATTGACCATTCGGTTAGCTTCATCGAGCGGCCGCCCGAAAAAAAAGTCGGCTTCTGACCACAGCGGCCATGCGAGACAGAGGGCGAATAGGAGCAGGATCGCGATGCGAAACTTGTGTGCACCCTTCTGG
>QHOI01000002.1 GCA_003218705.1 Verrucomicrobiota bacterium
ATCGTTTTGAATCGCTCAAGAGCTGCCGGACTTCGTTCCACTTTCATTCGCAGGATCGCGCCTTCCCAGGACGCCAACAGAAATTCCGCCAAGTCGGCGGCGTCAAATTGTGAATCGATTTCGCCGGCAGATTGAGCTGCGGCGATGCACGATGCAAACATCGCTCGCCACTCTTTAAAAATCGCGTCGAGTCGTTTGCGCAAAAGATTACTATGCGAACTGGCTTGAAGACTGAAGTCGCCGATCAGGCATCCGATCATCCAGCGATCCCGCTCGAGCTTGTCCGTGATGACGTCGAGATAGCGCTCCAGCCGTTGGCGCGGTGTGAGAGTTTCATCGTTGAGCGCTTCGCTGACCAATCCCTTCAAGTAGTCGAAGTACTGGTCGAGCACTTCCACAGCGAAGGCCTCTTTCGACCGAAAATGGTTGGTAAATGAACCGTGCGGGGCACGAGCAACCGCGCAGATATCGCGCACGCTGGCTCGATGATAACCGCTTCGAAACATCACCGGCAGTCCAGCTCGTAAAATTTTGTCGCGTAAAGAAGCCCGGCCCATGGATCGGTTATAATACGGACGTACGTATTGAAAAGTCAACTGCAAAACTCGTGCGCGGGGTCCCCGGGAGCACGGGAGTCGCGTTGATTGAAATGGACCGGTTGAATCAAGTGGAACAGCTCGACAGCAAGAGCGACGACTGGATGGAAAAAGTCAGCGACGAACAATATCAGAAGTGACCAGTGACATGTGATAAGTGACGAGACGGGGATTGCAGAAAAAACGCCGAACAAATGCCAGTCCGGTCGAAGAATCGCTGTGGTGAGCTCGGGCAAGCGCGGCGTGAGAATTTGTTGCGATCCTTAATAAAGGGGACAAGCGTCAGATATGCATCCAACTACATTCAACGCGAAAGCTTACTCCGCTGCGAGCGCGACATCGGGGCTGGCCTCCACTAAAATCAACCGGCGCGATCCAACTGACCGCGACGTGCAAATCGAAATTCTCTTCTGCGGCATCTGCCACTCCGATCTCCATTCGGTCCGCAACGAGTGGAGCGAGTTCATGGCCACGAATTATCCGATTGTCCCCGGCCACGAGATCGTCGGCCGTGTTATCAAGGTCGGGTCGGCAGTCACCAAGTACAAGCCCGGGGATCTCGCCGCGGTCGGCTGCATGGTCGATTCGGACGGCACCTGCGCACAATGCAAGGCTGGTCTCGAGCAGTTCTGCCCGAACATGATTCTTACCTTCAATTCGCCGGACAAGCACCTCGGAGGCGTGACCTACGGCGGCTACTCCGAAAGCATCGTCGTCGATGAACATTTCGTTTTGCGTCTTCCACCCAACCTCGATCTCGCCGGAGCCGCGCCGCTGCTCTGCGCCGGGATCACGACCTACTCGCCGATGCATCATTGGGGAGTGACTAAGGGCAAGAAAGTTGGCGTGGTCGGCCTGGGCGGACTGGGCCACATGGCCGTGAAGTTTGCGCATGCGCTTGGAGCGCACGTCGTCGTCTTGACCCATTCACCCGGCAAGAAAGAAGACGCACTCCGGCTCGGCGCCGACGAGGTCGTTGTCTCGAGCAACGCCGACGAGATGAAAAAGCACGCCGGCAGTTTCGATTTCATCCTCGACGCCGTCTCCGCCGATCACGATATCAACGCTTACATCAATTTACTCGGCATTGACGGCAATCTTACGCTGGTCGGCGCTCCCGCGAAGCCGCTGAGCGTCGCTGCGTTTAACCTCATTATGCGGCGCCGCGGTTTTTCCGGCTCGATGATCGGCGGTATCCCCGAAACGCAAGAGATGCTCGATTTTTGCGGCGAGCATAACATCACTGCTGATGTGGAAGTCATTCCGATTCAGAAAGTCAATGAAGCTTATGAGCGACTGCTCAAGTCCGATGTGAAGTACCGTTTCTCGATCGACATGGCATCTCTCAAATCGGAGTGACGCAGAGAGCGAGGAGTTAGGAGATGGGAGATGGGAACTAGGAGCGAAGAGGTAGGAGTTAGGAGCAACTCAAAGAAGTTGAGCGGTTGAGATGTTAAGAAGTTGTTGTGCGGGAAAGTCGTTCTTTATTTGCTAATGAATTGAGACCGGGACGCCAGGTTTCACTTTTTGGGCGAGACGGACGACGTCCCAGTTTGCCAGACGAATACAGCCATGGCTCGTCGCGCGACCGATCGTCTCGGGCTCGCTCGTTCCGTGGAGACCGATACCTTTCTGGTTGAGCGCAATCCAAATTACGCCGACTGGACTATTTGGACCCGGCGGAAGCATATGGAAATTGCCGCTGCGCCGTCCGTGTTGGAGCATCTCCTTGTCGTAGCGGAACCTGGGTAACTTTACGATTCGCTGCACTTTCCATTCGCCAATCGGCGAAGCCGTGCTCCCAGAACCGATGGTAACCGGATAAGCGGCGATCAGTTTGTCCGCTTCGAAGACTCCAAGCATATTCGTTTTCGTATCGATCTTGATCGACATCGTAAGTGCGGCGGGAGGCGATTTGTTAGGCGGTGGGGAAACGACCTGGCCGTTTGCCGGAGTTGTTTCGTCCGGCAGATCGTTCGCCACCAGAGACGCAATCTCGCTGCCAGGTTTCAGATCTTTCACCCCGGCGAGTTCAAACGGTTCGACGTTCGGCACGCTGAGCTGCTGACCGGGCTTGATCAATTTTGTCTTTCCGGGATTCAGCTGCTCCAGAAAACGAATGTCAGAATGAAATTTCTCGGCGATCGCTTCAGCCGGGCTACGATAGGGAAGGAATTTCAATTTCGCTTGCGCCGCCACGGCACTCGGGACCGGTCCGATTTTTTGAAGATCGGCGTCGGTTACGGTGTAAGTAATAAAGGTCGGCCCGACGCTCGAGGAATCCAGGCCGCTGACATCGGGCGCGGTATTCAGGTTGGCGGGCGGAGACGGCGGCGGTTCGCCCCGAGATTGACGATAAAGCGCGAGTGCCTTGATCGTGAATTCTCCGTACTTTCCATTTATTGCTCCTGGGCTGAAGTTCAAGCGGTCGAGAAACACTTGGAGACGCGTCGCGGCCTCGATTTGCGCCGGTTCCGGTTTTTGCTCCTTCGGGGATTTCGAATGGTTCCTTTTACGCGGAGCCGAGAGCACAGTCGTTGCCGCGATTAGGAGGCCGAGCACAAAACAGAAACAAACCTTCACATAATGGCATCGTCCTGTTCACATTTGTCAGCTGTATTTTGGTCGCAGAAATCGGGGATGCCAATCAATCCGGTGCATCCCGTCTCAAAATTTTCACGACTTTTTCGATCGTGTTCGGCGAGACAGGTCTTCGCGATCTCCGCGGATAATAGCAATTTAATCCGGTGAATCCTGTCTCAAGATTTTCGCGACCTTCTCGATCGTGTTCCAATTGCGCGTCGTTGCAGCGACGCCCAAGAGCTTCTCGATCTTGCCGAGGTAGCTGATCGCTTTCATCTCTCGGCGATACATGCCCAAGACGAATCGGTTTTCGATCGCGATGATCTTAAGCAGCCAGTCATCGTCGGAGGGCAAACTGAGAGGAAGAGGCGGCAGCGCGCGAAGTTTTTTCGCTAACACGTTGACGAACCGGGTTATGTTCGGACCCGAGGGTCCGAGCCGGACTGGCGGTTCGTGTGAGAATGGATCCTTTGATGCAAGCTTGATGATGTCGCGCGCGGGACAAATCATGATCTCGCATTTGAATGGCAGCTTTTTGGCAATCGCCGCGCGCAGGACCGACTCACTCACATCTTCGCGCACCACAAACGTGCCGACCGCGCCAATGTTAACGACACCAAACTTGGCCAACTCTTTCGCGATCAGCGCCGGTTGACATCGGTTCGTCCCACCGACGTTCACCGCGCGAAGAAAAACGACCGAAGGCATTTTTTGATCCTAGTTAACGCTAATCTCTAACTAAACGAGAAAGTCAGCGGCTTGAAAACAAAGTAAAAGCTGAGAAATACTCACTAGGATGTCGATCCAACGGGTGGTTATTCTTTCGGCTGTCGTTGTCTCTTCACTGAGTGCAGCACAATTACGCGCGGCAGATTCGGAGGTAAGTGGTGTTTTCAAGGGGAAATTTGAAGGCATTGTTCGGCGATTATGGCAGCGCGCTTATGATTGGAATCCAGCCGGACGGAAAAGTTGTGACCTGCGACATCGCGCACGAGGCGCTCAAACAGAAACCAATTAGTTCGCCTTCGTCCGTCAAGATGAGCGATTTCAAGAACGAAGGCGGTCAGATTTCAGGAAAGCTCGTGACGGACGGGAAACAAGAAGCGTTCGGCCAAACGTGGGAAGTTAATCTCGTTTTCAAGACGAAGGCGCCGTAAAATCGGGGTCAGGGCCATACATTTCACATTTGGGCGAGCGAAAACTTCGTCTTTAATTGTATCTCGGCAGTTCCCACAGCGCTCGACCGCATACCCTCGCGGCACAACCGGCCATGTCGCTCATCCCAGTCGCTCCATTGTTAATCGTTATTCGTCGGCGAGGAGCTCGCGATGTCGCGGGCACGAGACGAGATGGTCGTTGACCATGCCGGTCGCTTGCATCAAGGCGTAGCAGATGGTTGACCCGACGAACTTGAATCCGCGTTTAACCAAATCGCGGCTCATCGCGTCGGATTCGGTTGTGCGCGCCGGCAACTGAGCCATTCGTCGCCAACGATTTTGTTTCGGTTTGCCGCCGACAAAACGCCAGAGGTAAGCGTCGAAGCTGTCAAACTCTTTCCGGACCGCGAGAAACGCTTTCGCATTCTGGATCGTCGCCGCAATCTTCAACCGGTTCCGCACGATTCCGGCGTCGCCGAGCAGCCGTTTCACATCGCGCGCGCCGTAGCGCGCGATCTTTTCCGCGCGAAAACCGTCGAACGCCTTGCGATAGTTCTCCCGTTTTTTGAGAATCGTCGTCCAGCTCAACCCGGCTTGCGCGCCCTCGAGGATCAGAAACTCAAACAACTTTCGATCGTCATGAACGGGCACGCCCCATTCCTGATCGTGATAGGTTAGGCTTGGTTCAGTAATCGCCCAGGGACAACGCGGCATACATCAAGAAGCAAACGTTCAACGTCGAACCCGCCTACGCCGAAAGCTTCGGCGTGGCAAGTTTATCGACCAAATCTAATTTCGGGCGAAGCGGCGATATGATCCGGGACTCATCGAAAGGAAAGTCGTCGTGAACTGGTATGATTACATTGCTTGTTTCTTCGCCGGAATATTTCTCGCTAATGCCGTGCCTCATTTCATGCACGGGATCTCTGGCGATCGTTTCCCGACACCATTCGCTCGTCCTCCCGGGAAGGGATTGTCATCGCCAACGGTGAACGTTGTCTGGGCGTTATTTAATCTGGTCGTCGGTTACATCCTGTTTCGGATCGAAAAAGTGTCGAGCGGAAGCGGCCCAGTTTTAATTTCGTTCTTCGCCGGGATCGCCGCCATCAGCATCTGGTTGAGCGTTCACTTTACGAAGAAGAGTGACAGGTGATGAGCGACACGTGACCAGCCTGCGATTGTGTTCGCGAGTTCTGGTCGATTTGCATTTCCGACAGAGCAACTTCTGCTCAAAACGCGTTAATTAAATAAAAGTTTGTAACAAATCGCGCCGCAATCGGTCTACACCATTGGGATGTCGTTGCTCAGGGTTGCTCGCTGCTCGTATTGGCGGTCAGGTGCAGCAAGCGCGGTCGTGTCAGAGCAGACCTCACCATTCGAAAATTCGGTGGATCGTTATCAGCCGCAATTTGAAGGATTGCGCGCGCTCGCTGTGCTGACGGTCATGGTCGATCATTTCGGTGCAGATGTTCCTAATTTTCCGTTGCCGGATTGGATTCATCTCGGCGCGACCGGGGTGCGGCTTTTTCTCGTTTTGAGCGGTTATTTCATCACGGCCTCATTGCGACGTGCCCGGGGCCGAATGGAGTCTGACGGTTTATCAGCCGGTAAGGTGATGCGCGCATTTTATTGGCGGCGCTTCCTGCGAATCTCTCCCGCGTATGGGGTTTATGTCGTCATTGCGCTAATCCTTGGTCTAGGCACGATCCGCCAGAATTGGGCCTGGGTATTTACGGGCACGGTCAATTGGCTCATTGCTTTGAAAAACGAGTGGCCGCTCGCCTCTTCGCATCTTTGGTCGATTTGCGTGCAGGAGCAATTCTATCTGCTTTGGCCGCTGTTCATTCTGCTGCTTCCACGTCGATGGATGCTGCAGATAATCATTTCCGTTGCCTTGGCTGGAGTCGCGTTTCGAATTGGTTGCGTGATTTTTTCCGTGCCAATGATCGCCCGCTGGGTTTTGCCTTTCGGCAGCCTCGACTCTCTCGCGGCAGGTGCAGCCCTTGGCTGGTGTGGCGGCCGACTCCGGCCCGGCCGCGCCGGTTGGTTGATCGCGGCAATTTGTTTCTCAATGCTCACGCTGGCCGCGATCTGGCGGATCGGCGACGGGATGCGGTTAAGGTCGGTAATGGTCGAACCGCTCGAAGCCGCTGCTTTTGCGGTTTTAGTGGCGCGCACGGCGACCGGATTCGATGGCTACATTGCCCGGTTCCTGACTCTTCCCGGGCTGGTCTTTGCGGGCCGGATCAGCTACGGCCTCTATATATATCATATATTGGTGGCGATGGTCTTTGAGCGTTGGTTGCCAGGGCCGATGCAATGGATGCTGACGATCCCATCGGTCCGGTTGATCCTATTCGGCACGGCCACGCTCGTAGTTGCGGCTGCGTCGTGGCAACTACTCGAACAACCAGTCAACCGCTTTCGCAGTAAGAAGACTCGCGTCGCCCTCGGCCCGGTGCCGAGCGAAGGTGAATCCCGCCTGCCAAGCCCGATGCCAAGTAACAAGGACGACGACGTCTACGAATGGCGGAAACGAGTGTTCTCTTCATGACTTGGTAGCCGGAGCTCTTCACTTGCATCGCCGAACGCTGCCGATCCTGCTTCGAACACAACGATTAACAACTCGACCGAATCGCCTTTGCGAATCGTGCCTTCGGCCGCCGACCTTTTACCCGATTTGTTCGAGGATTTTTTGGAAACGCGGGTGGCGCCGAAGCGAGTCGAAATCGGAATCATGCTTGATCCACGCCCTGTTCAGATCGTTGGCGAGTGGGATAAAGCGCTCGAGCAAATCCAAAGCAGGCTCCGCTTCGCCGAGCTGCGCGTAGACGCACGCTGCGTTGTAGAGAGTAAGAAGATCGTCGGGGTCGATAGCGAGGGCTCTCGTTAGCCATTCTCTGGCACGTTCAGTTTCGCCAATAGCAAGGAGACCGGCAGCACCGAGCGCAGCGGGTCTGGGATTTTCCGGATGCAGGGCAAGCTCCTTTTCTGCCAGCGCAATGCCTTTGCGCGCTGCAGCCTCGATTTTATCCGTACGATCGAGCGAGCGATAGACGTGAATGAGCAGACACCAAGACTGATAATCGTCGGGCTTAACTTCACCGGCCCGCTCGAAAAAAGCAGCAGTGCGCTCGAGCTCGCCTTTAACGAAGCAGTAGCGAGCATAGAAGTAATGTGCTTCGAAAGAATTTGGATCGAGAGCGATGGCACGCTCCAACTCGGTTTGCGCTTCCTCGAAACGTTTGGCAAAGGTGAGAGCAACGCCGCGGCAGGCATGCGCTTCGGCCAGTCCGTCATCCAGCTCAAGAGCTTTCCCGGTGGCAGCCATGATGTTCTCAATCGCTTCCTCTGTTTCGTATTGGAAGTAATGATAGAAGAGAAAGGAATCGCAGGCGGCAATGCCGGCGTAAGCGCGGGCGTAGCGGGGATCGAGCTCAGTCGCTCTGGTGAACATCCGCCGGGCGACCTGATAATAACTCTTGGTGTGCCGATGAAGGAATTCCCGGCCGCGTAAATAATAAGTGTAAGCTTCGATGTTATCTGTCTGCGGCCGCTCAATCGATTTTTTCTCCTGCGGCAGCAGCTTAACGGTGAGCTGTTCTACAATCGCGCGCGTGATTTCGTCTTGAATGGCAAAGATATCCGTCAGGTCACGATCAAAACGATCGGCCCAAAGGTGTCCGCCGTCCTTGGCGCTGATTAGCTGGCCCGTCACGCGCACGCGTGCGCCGGCCTTTCGTACGCTTCCCTCCAGAATGTAAGCGACGCCCAGATCGCGTGCGATCTGCTCCACCTTTACCGGTTTGCCTTTATAGGTGAAGACGGTGTTGCGCGCCGCGACCCATAACCCGGAGATTTTCGACAGGTCGGTAATGATGTCCTCAGTGATGCCGTCGCTGAAGTATTCCTGTTCGGGATCGCCACTCATGTTGCTGAATGGCAACACGGCGATCGACGGCCGCTGATCGGGGTTGGGTGCGGTGTTAGCGATGGTTGATTCCTCCTGCGAGAGACTATAAACCCGAACCGGCTGCTCGATATTCTTCAACTTATGCTCGCCCATGTCTTCGAAAACAAGATCCAACCGGTTACCGATCTGATCGCGAACGGAGCCTGAGATAGCGATCCCGCCAGGCTTGGCGATCCGTTCAAGCCGCGCCGCGACGTTGACACCATCGCCAAAAATGTCTTCATCTTGCACGATCACATCTCCCAGATTGACGCCGATCCGGAATTCGATGCGTCTTTCCTGTGGCACGTTCGTGTTGCGATCACGCATGCCGCGCTGAATCTCAGCGGCGCATCTGACGGCATTGACTACGCTGGGAAATTCCAGGAGAAGCCCGTCACCACTGACCTTGACAGTGCGCCCCTGATGCTCGGCGATTTTGCTGTCGATGAATTCGCCTCGCACTTTGGTTAGCGCGTCGAGGGTGCCTGCCTCGTCCGTGCCCATCAGGCGGCTATAGCCCACCACATCGGCGGCAAGGACAGCAGCGAGGCGACGTTCCATCTTGGCTCAAATATGAAGGCGGAAGGTAAGGAAACAAGTTATTGCGGGCGCGGTAGCGATTTCCAGCTCTCATGCATTGGCAGCAGCTTATGATGCGGGCAGTCCGGTTAAATGAGAAAACGCACGGAGAGCAAGGAGCAACCAGGTGCGAGACTTAGTCGATTAATTCAACCGAGTCCCCTTTACGAATCATGCCCTCCATTAACACGGCGCCATAAACACCGGCCATGCCTTCGTGGGCTTGCGCGACTTGTTTCAATA
>QHOI01000003.1 GCA_003218705.1 Verrucomicrobiota bacterium
GCAGGTTGATTGGTCGGCGAATTGGATGGTGGAAAGACGGCGGCCGATTCGCTCGACCAAGACCGAGACACCGAGATAGCCGGCAATATTTTTATCGGGCGTGCGCACCGCGCCTATGATGTCAGTGACGATTCGCTTGTCGGAAAAACGGGGATGGACCGGCGAAACGAACGCGACTGAAGTTTTATCCGCTTCAGGCCGCCACAGGTTCGAATCCAAATCCTTTCCAATCATCGCCGGGTTATAAGGAATTGAAGCGATCAATCGTCCGTCGCGACCGGTCAGGAACATTCCATCGATCCGCGGGTGCGAATAAAAAGTTGTGCCGATCCATTGCTGGGCCGCTGATTGCGGATTCGATGAATTCAGAATCCGTGAGACGTCAGGAAGCGTTTGGTAGTAATCGATGATCCCCTGAGTCCGGCTGAGGTCATCACCGACGAGGCGGCTGATAAGCTGGACAAAGGTTTGGCGGTCGCGCAAAATTTTCGACTCGAGTCTGGGGCCAAGGACGGTGTAAGAGACAAAGAGTATTACGATCGAAGGCACCCATCCGGCCAAAAGGATCGAAACGACGATGTTGAAGCGTTCAAACCGATCGTGCCGGGCTTTCTTCAGGAGGTATCGCATTGGCATACCGCTGGGTAACCAAGATAGCATATGAGCAGAGCGCTTGCCGCTTACCTGACTGAAACCTGATTATTCGCCCCGTCGAATCGCCTCGTTCAATCCGCTTGCTTCCATGCGAATGAGACCAATATCTGCGCGGGTGAGGGCCTCGGGCGATTTGCCCAGGATCGGCTGCAATTTCTTTATGCTGGCGCGAATCTTTTCAAAAAGCGGCAAGTGTGCAAGCGTTGGCGGCAGCGTTTTCAATTCAGCGCCGAAGTAGTCGGCCAAATCCGGCTGCGCCAAAAGCTTCGCGCGCGGCGGAGAGAATTCTATTTCCACAGCTCCCGCCGAAATCTCCAATCCGCGCAACCAGCCGCCGAGACTGATCAGGTGTGCCATCTTCTCGTCGCGCAATTCGATCATTGCTTGTTCGACATCTGTTTGGGTCGAGATCAGTTCCTGGCGCACTTGCTGCCATTCACCGCGCCGACCGAGCTCAGTCAGGCTCGCGCTGTGGCGCATCACACGGTCGCCTACGCCCAGGGCGCGCGCTTGTTCCATCAAGACGCGTCCGAAATTTTCGACCAGATTCTTCCTTTCCGCCTCGACAATCAAAAAGCCATCGGCAATCAATCCGCCAAAAACTAATCCTTTATGCTCGCGACCGGCGACGATTGATTGCGGAAGCTCCCGTTTCAATTGATCGAAGGGTAGTGGCCGAAGCTGGTCGAGCTGGGCAAAGATCCTTTCGATCGAAGGCGCGGTGTAGGCATTGACGCCAAGCTCTTCCCGTTCGTGTTGCCTGTCTTCGGTTGGTTCTTCTTGATTCTCGCTAATTGCTGCTGGCACCAGTGTCAGCGCGACCAAGATCGACACCGTGCGGATTTTGACGCGCTTTGGCTCTGTTTTGCAGAGGCAATCACGCCATTTTTGATTTGACGCTGGCGACGGAAACGCCATCATGCGCACCTGCTGTCTTAATAACTGGCAGCCAACCTTATGCAAGGAAGCCTCGGCTATGTGATTTGGACGGCGTGTTACCTCGCCGTGCTCATCGGCCTCTCTGCTTACGGCGTTCACCGGTATTTCATCATTTATCTCTTCCTTAAGAACCGCAAACGCGCGGTAGTTCCGGCGGGTCGGTTTCGGCAGCTGCCGCGAGTGACCGTTCAGCTTCCGATCTTTAACGAAATTTACGTAGTGGAGCGCCTTTTGCGCTCGGTCAGCGAGCTCGATTATCCGAGAGAATTGTTGCAGATCCAAGTCCTGGACGATTCGACCGACGATACGCGGGAAGTGACTGCTTCGTGCGCCGAAGAATTGCGGCAGCGCGGCTTCGATGTTCAGCTGATTCATCGAGTTGATCGGACCGGATTCAAGGCCGGTGCCCTTGCGACCGGACTCGAGTCGGCCGCGGGCGAGTTTGTTTGCATCCTCGACGCCGATTTCGTTGCGCCGCCAGATTTACTTCAGCACACGATCCATTTTTTCACCGATCCAAAGATCGGCATGATCCAATCCCGCTGGGGTCATTTAAATCGCGGCTACTCGTTGCTCACGCGGATGCAGGCCATGTTTTTGGACGGCCATCTCTTGCTCGAGCAAACGGCACGCAGCCGGAGCGGACGCTTTTTTAATTTCAACGGCACAGCCGGGCTTTGGCGGCGCTCTTGCATCGAGGAGGCCGGGGGCTGGCAGCACGACACGCTCTGTGAAGATCTCGATCTGAGCTATCGCGCTCAGCTCGCTGGCTGGAAATTCATTTTTCTTCCTGACGTGGTGACGCCAGCCGAGTTGCCAGTGGACATGAATGGTTTCAAGTCCCAACAGCATCGCTGGACCAAAGGCTCCATTCAGACCTGCAAGAAACTCTTGCCCCGGATCTGGCGCAGCGAGCTGTCTTTCGCGATTAAGGCTGAAGCGACCGGTCACCTGGTCTCGAACTTTGCGTATCTGCTCCTCGCCTGTTTGTGTGTGCTCTTGCATCCATCGACGGGAGGGCCACAGAGCGGCTGGGTGCGCACTCTCTTGATCGACGTTCCGATTTTTCTTACCGCGTCGGTATCAGTGGCAGTGTTTTATGTCTGCGCGCAGCGCGAGCTTCACCCGCGCACGTGGATGAAACAGATGTTGCTTCTTCCATGTTTGCTTGCGCTCGGCATCGGTCTTTCCCTCAACAACGCGCGCGCGGTCCTGGAAGCGATCTTCAATCACAAATCGGATTTTACGCGGACACCGAAGTACGGGATCGAGCGAAAATCTCAGGCGTGGCGGAGTTGCAAATATAGGCCGCTGAAATCGGCGCTGCCGATCGCAGAACTGGCCTTCGCCATCTACTTCAGCTACTTCGTCTGGTTCGCGGTCGCCCACCGGCAGTTCCTGTCGGTACCATTCCTGCTCATGTTTCAAGGCGGGTTTTTCTATGTCTCCCTTTCGT
Organism: Verrucomicrobiota bacterium; assembly: GCA_003218705.1. GTDB lineage: Bacteria > Verrucomicrobiota > Verrucomicrobiia > Chthoniobacterales > UBA10450 > AV40. Next base: position 3,050 of record QHOI01000003.1, read on the forward strand.
CGCTTCTGCCTTGGTCGCCGAGAATCAGCTTCGGCGCCTCCCGCACCGCTTCTCCAATTCCCGCGTGACAAAACGCGTTTTCTGAGTAAGAGAGCGCGGATGTTTCGTTCCTTCGTCTTCGTTGTTGCGCTGATTTCGTGCGCTTTCCCTCTTCGCGCCATTACTGTGCCGGCCCCGACTCTTTCCACTCGCGTCATCATCAGCGTGCGGGACCAAAAGCTGATGCTGATCGAGAACGGATCGATTGCAGCGACCTACCCGGTTTCGACATCGAAGTACGGATTGGGGGACGGCTGGGGCAGTCTCGCCACTCCACTGGGATTATTGCAGGTCGCGCAAAAAATTGGCGACAACGCGCCATTTGGTGCGGTTTTCCATAATCGTCGCTGGACGGGCGAGATTCTGCAGCCGGATACTCCGGGCCGCGATCCGGTGATGACGCGCATTATTTGGCTGCGCGGATTGCAAGTCTCAAATGCACATGCTTTCAAGCGCTGCATTTACATTCACGGGACGAACGAAGAGAAAACGATTGGCCGGCCGGCCAGCTTCGGCTGCATCCGGATGAGGTCGAGCGACGTGACCGCGCTTTACAACCAGCTTCCGCTCGGAACTCCAGTTGAAATTGTTCAGGATCGATTGCCAAAAGCTTCCAAGATGGCCGATCCCGAAATTTACGGGTTTGACGTTCCTGCTTCGGCCTCGGGCCTGAGGAAAGATTCGCAGCTCAAAGTTGCCTCCGGTCCGCGGGCCTGATCCAAGATCGACATCTTGACATTTTCGCGGTCTGCGCGATCGTCCACGCCCCGTAAATTTTCGGGACTAAGCCATGGCCAATACGAAATCTGCAGCCAAACGTTCCCGGCAATCAGTCGCGCGCGCGAACCAAAACCGCATTGTGCGAACGCGGCTGCGCACGTTACAAAAGCGAGTCCGCGGTGCGGCCAACCCTGACGCAGAACAAATTCGGGGACTGATTTCAGCACTCGATAAAGCCGCCAAACGCGGCATTATTCATCGTAACGCCGCCGATCGACGCAAAACGCGGCTTAACGCTTTGATTCGCGTCAAAAAATAACTCGTCCGGACAACCGTTGTCCGATTGCGCGGCTCGATCCGAATCAGCTTTGCAACTCTCACAGGACGGCTAGATTTCTTCCGATGATTCCGGCGCTCATTCTTATTTTGTCGGCCGTCGCCTATCGCTTGGCGGCGGGGCTCTTAATTCATTCCGGCGCGACCTCGTTGTCGAATTTCGCACCGCTCGCGGCGATCGCGCTTTGTGGGGCGGCTTATTTTCCGTCGAGATTCAAGTTTTCGATTCCGCTGGGTGCGCTTTTCATTTCCGATTTATTTTTGAATTACTATTATGGAGCGACCCTGCTTCAGCCGCACATCGTTGGTCGGTATCTCGCCCTCGCCCTCGTCGGATTAATTGGGTTGGCGCTGCAAGATCGCGCGTCATTCAAAACGCTGCTTCCGGCTTCGGTTCTTGGATCGACCGTCTTCTATCTGATCACCAACTCGTTCTCGTGGCTGAGCGATCCGGGCTACGTAAAAAATTTCGGCGGATTGATTCAAGCCCTCACTGTTGGTTTGCCTGAATACAGCTCGACGCCGACCTGGATGTTTTTCCGAAATTCCCTCGTAAGTGATTTGTTCTTCACGCTGCTTTTCGTGGCTTGCATGCACTTCGGGCGAAAAACCAGCCGGGCGTGCGCTGGAGCTGGATTGCCTCGCGTCGCCTAAATTTCGATGCAGCGGGCCGAGCAACGCGACGAGGTCGAGATGCTCGCGCTGATGCTCTTGATTCGGCGTTTCGAGGAACGCGCGAGCGCGCAGTATCAAGCGCAGAAGATCGGCGGCTTCTGCCATCTTTACATTGGGCAGGAGGCTGTGGTCGTCGGCGCAGTCGCCGCCGTTCGCGACGACGACTACATCATCACTGCTTATCGCGATCACGGCCACGCGCTTGCCCGCGGCACGAGCGCGAATGCGTGCATGGCCGAACTTTTTGGCAAAGCAACCGGCTGTTCCCAAGGGTTCGGCGGCTCGATGCATTTTTTCGACAAGAAAAATCACATGTACGGCGGGCACGCGATTGTGGGCGCGCACGTT
>QHOI01000050.1 GCA_003218705.1 Verrucomicrobiota bacterium
TGACGCTGGACGAAGGATTGTCGATCTTACAAAAGCGGCTCAAACAGCCGCGAGTGCAGGAAATGACGCGAGCATTGCATCAAGCGCTGGTCGATGGCCGAAGTTTTTCGCAGGCCTTGCGCGAGATGCCGCGAATTTTTCCACCGCTCTTTGTCAATCTCGTTGCGGCGGGCGAAGCAAGCGGGGCGTTGCCGGAGATTTTGCACCGGCTCGTAAAACATTTGATGCAGGCGAAGGATCTGCGCGACCGCGTTCAGCAGGCGCTGATCTATCCGGCGTTTCTCGCAGTCGCCGGCGCGGCGTTGATCACAATCTTCATCACTTACATGGTGCCGCAGTTGACCGGATTCATGGCCCAAATCGGCGGCGCCCTTCCGCTGCCGACGCGGATCTTGATGCAGATTCATCACGGCATCATCACGTACTGGTGGTTGGCGATCCTGATTGTCATCGGCGCGAGCGTCGGTTTCCGCGCATTCGTCCGCACCGAAGAAGGACGGCTCACTTGGGACCGATTTCGATTGAAGATTCCGGGTTACGGGCGTGTGATTCGTCATCGTTACTACGCGCAGTTTTCGCGCACGCTCGGCACGCTCATCCAAAATGGAATTCCCCTCCTCCGCGCGCTCGATCTAGTGAGCGAGATCGCCGGCAATCGCTATTTGGAATTAAAGGTCACCGAAGCGCGCCGCGCAGTGGTGGACGGAGCAACGCTCTCCGCGGCGTTGAGTTCACAGCACATTTTTCCGGATTTGTTTACCGACATGATGGCGGTGGGCGAACAGACGGGACGCTTCGGAGAAACGATGCAAACGATTGCCGATGTTTATGAGCGCGAGCTGGACCGCAACGTCGCCATCATTTCGCAATTGATCCCGCCGGTGATTATCGTTGTGATTGCGCTTATCGTAGGGCTGGTGGTTTACAGCATTCTTTCGGCGGTATTTGAGGCGACACATAGCTTGCAGTTTCGACCGCACTAAGGTACTCTTCGCAGCCAAATGCTCGTTCGCATCGTTGCGCTTCTTTGGCTGATTGGCGCACCGTCTTCTCTCCTCGCTCAGGAAGCATTTAACAACGGTCTGCCGCAGCAAGAAAGCGATACGACTGCACAAAACAACGCGGAAAGCGCGTGGATTGATTTGCGTCAGCATCCGTCGGCGAATTCGCGACCACAAAGCGCGCCGAGTTGGGTCGACGCGGTCAACATGGCTCCGACTGTGGAAATAAACGGCGCCTCTGCGAAAACCATCTTCCGCATTCGCATCGCGCACCCGCCAGGAGACTACCAGGTCCTCTATTTCCGGCTTTTTTTCGATGATAATAGCAACGCGCGACCGGAACTGGTGGCATGGGATGAATTGGGCACGCAGGTCCTACGCTCCGGCAAACTTGGTTCCGGTGTGGGACTACCGACATCGGATTCGGTCATGATTCCAATGAACGGAATCTCGACGCTCGACGTCGAGGTGCCCGGTGATGGTAAAACAATCCGCGGTGCCTACCTCGATTGGATGACGACCAGCGAGATTGTCCATCCGGTCAGCGCAGAGCACCGGGATGTCATCCCCGAGCCTTTCTCGTCGCTGCCTCCGTTGCACGCGCCGGAGCAGGATCTGGAACATTTCGGAACCGTGACCGCCACGCTGGCCAGCGAAACGATTCCGGTCGGCTCCGATGCCCAACGCGGCGCAGCGTTTCAGTTTGGGATTGAATCGCAGCCGTTGCTCGCGCTGCTCACATTCGAAGTGGCAAGCCCTCGAATCGATTCACCGCCGGAAGTTTATGTGAACGGCGAAGACGTCGGCGCTGCAACGTTCACGTTGCCGGAGCTCGCCGATCCCGCGTATCAGGGGCAAATGGAGTCGTTGCTCAAAGAAATGCGGTTTCAATACACCGGTTGGCTCCGGGCGCAAAAGCTCATTCCGGTCAGCAACTTGAAAGTTGGGACAAACGATGTGACTATCCTGAGCGGCGGCGCTACGCCGACATCGGCGATTCGCGGAACGCAGATTCAACTAAAATATCTTTGGGAAAAATCGGATTATTTGCTCCAAACTCCCGACTATTAATTGAACCGCAACCCGCCGTTGCGTGTCTCTGTGTTAGCTCAACCAATGATTAGACGAACGAATCAATCTGGCTTTACCCTGCTCGAGATCATGATCGTGGTGAGCATCATCGTGATCTTGCTGGGTCTCGCGATTTCAAAAATGGGCAATCCGACAGCGTTCGCCAAGACCACGGCTGTGCGAGCGGACGTCCAATCAATCGGCACGCAATTGATGCAATATGAAGCGATGAACGGTTTTTATCCGAGCACCGAGCAAGGTTTGCAGGCGCTTGTCTCCAAGGCCGAGAGCGAGCCCAGACCGACTCGGTGGTACCAGTTCTTCAAGGAACTTCCGAGAGATCCGTGGGGCACACCTTACATTTATCGCTGCCCCGGAACTAAGCATCCGGACAAATACGATCTCTTTTCAGCTGGTCCGGATCGTCAAGCGGACACGGGCGACGACGATTGGGGCGAATAATCCTTAGGATCGCACCGCCGTCGCGAAATGCCAATCCGTCCCGGACCTGGGGCGCGGCAAGCAATCGTCAGATCGATAACAAACTATTGCTCGGCGGACGGCGGCGGAGTCGACACTTGCGGCTGCGGATTTCGTTGAATGGTGCCACGAACGTGTGGAGTTGGCGCGACGATTCCGGGATTTTGACCCGGTTTCGGAATACCGGGTTGTGGCGCCGGGACAACACCCGGTGCCGGTCTATTCGGGAGCGGTTGAGTGATTAGTTGCTGGTTGAAAGTGAGCGTTGCGAATTGACCGTCTTTACTGATCGTCACTTTGGTTTCGCCCACTTTGTCGGACCATTCAATGCTCGCGATGGCGTAACCGTCCACCGGGCCACCACACGTGGTCAGAAATTTTTTGAATTCTTTTTCGCCGGTCGAAGCGATCGTAACCATGTCGCAGTCGGGCGCCTTTGCGGCGCTGGTAACGTAAAGGTCCTTCGCGAAATTTGGCGTGGCCGCCGGCGCAACCACTGCACTGGCGACGGCGAACGGCGAATGATCGAGCATTCCTTGGTAGCGATCGAAATTTAATCGCTTCGGCAAATCGTCATCGGCGCGCGCGGAAAAGACTCCGATCGTCGCGAAGATCGAGATGTAGATTCGTAGGCGCATCGCACTCAATCTTTCTTGCGATTACCCGGCGCAAACCAGCGCGCGATCTTGAATTTGCCGCGCATCATGGTCGCGTCATTGCTGTCAATCACCAGGTTCACACTCTCAAAGACAACGAAGGCGTCCGGTTGTTGAACGTCATAAAGAAAATGAACAAGCTCCGGCCAATGGCTGCTCGTTTCGATGGAAGCGAAAACGGCTTCATGGTTGGGAGTTGTTTCGCCCGACCCGATCGCCGGGTTCTCGATTAAAATGTTGTACTTGCCGGCGATTTGTTTGAGTTGATCGAGCAAGTTAGAAGCTTCCTCGGCGCCTTTGAGGGTAGGCTGCGTTTTCTGCACCCATTGGTCGCGTCTCGCCCAGAGATCGCGCTCTTTCATGTAAACGGTTTGCTCAGAGCGGGTCGCTTTGCGCGCGGCCAGCTCGCGCCGCGAGGTGCTAAGCGTTCCCAAAAGCCAGCGCCAGATGAAAAGATTAATAAGCAGGAATAAAATGCCGGCGACAGCGAGCGTCATGATGCGCTCGCGCTGACTCATCCGTTGATAAGCCCCTGTCAATTTCGCCATCATCGCGGTTTTCCCTCCAGACGAAATTGCGCATGATTGTTCGCCAAAATTCTTGGCGCCGCCATATCGAATCGGAAATTCTGCAAGCCGGAGTTCTTTTTTATTTTCTCCGCAAATTGATAGGCCAACGCGGCCGTGTTGGACTCGCCATCGACTGAGATCTGGCGCGCGGACTGATTGTAGGCCGTGATACGGACATCAGCTGACGGCAAACTTTCGTAAAGGTGCAACAGAATTTCGACCGGGTAGAAGCGCGAGTCGATCGCCGGTGCGAGCGCTTTCCAGTTGGCTTCAGTCTCGCGAATAAACTGCGTTTGCGGCGCGTCGCGCACAATCAGTCGATCAAGTCGCGCGATCGCGAAACGGCTGTAAGCAAGGTAAAGGAGAAAGAGGAGAAAGCTCGCGGCGTAAGCGCCACCGGCCAAGGTAAGTCGCTTCTGCCATTCACCGCGCTTAACGAGTTGCGCCCGGCGCTGCCGCCAACTGTCGGGCAGGAGATTAAGTTTCACCGACGCCGGCGGGGTCTCAATCCCTACGAGCTCGGTGGGAGCCGCGAGAATTCCCTGCACCATGTCGCGCAGATCGTAACAACTTTCATCGAGCAAGACGCTTGGAAAGGAACCATTGATGCCTTGCAGCTCTGCGCTTAACGCCAGGTGCGGCAATTCCATTCGCAGTTGTTCAGGCGCGGCTCCCTCCAGTGTGCGGGTAAGGCTGACCTTTCCATTTTCAGTCACAGCCGAAACCAGCGTTTCGCCTTCTGGATAAATTAGGAGCGCACGTCCTTCCGGAGCATGGGTAGTTGCGCGCTGCGCTGCATAAACTGTGACCTGGCGCGGTATGATGCCGTTATCGATTAGTGGCGCAGCAATTTCAGCTAACCGCTCATTCCTCACTGCGATGGCGGAAATGACGCTTTCGGTTCCGTTTTGTTCAATCAATTCGAAATCGGTCGTGACTTCCTCTGCTGAAAACGGAAGCGCTTTCTCGATTTGAATCCGGATCATCTCCGGAAATTCCGTCGGATCGATGGTTGGCAGACGGAATCGCTGCGCGAGGACAGCAGCGATTGGTAAGCTCAACACAATGTTGTCCTGGGCCGAGATGAGCGGCACGGCTTCGTCGAGCGTGCGCAGCAAGCGCACATTCCACGAACCGTTGTCCTCACGCGCGCGCAGGAGATTCCAGCCATTCGCGGCCGGCGTGATAAAGACCGGTGTCGATGTTGGCTCGATAACTAAAACTCCTTCCAGGTAATGAGTTGGGGAACGGCGCCGATCCGCCGAAACACCATTTGTACCGTGCGCTTGGCTTTGCCAGCCGTTCCGACGCTAACGACGCGCAACACCGGATCCTTGAACGAAATGAGCCCGTTGAGTCGCTTGAATTGCTCTTCATTGAGTCGGAGAAGCAAGCGCGCATCGTCGATTCCTCGTATCTGCGTATCATCTTCAGTGCCATCGATTCCATCCGGCCCCCGTCGCGCTTGCAAGAACCGATCCACGATCTCCGGTGTTAGTCCTGGCAAAGCAAGCAGGATGTCGCGCGATGCCCACGCCAAATCCACTGGGCCGCTGCTATTGAGAGTGAATTCATCTTCCCATCCGGGCGTGCTCGTGAATTCGGACCAGCCGGCGATTTTTTTCAACTCCTCGATGCGCGTCAGCAAAGTGTGCGGTGGATGATAGTCGTCACTTTCAGACGGCGCATTTAAATGATGCAGACCGGTGTTTGGCTCCACCCAATCAAGCAGCGAATCTACCATGGTGTCACGTTCATGGAGATCGATTTCCTTAACCTCGAGAAATCGCCGTAAAATTTCCAGCCGATCGGGATCTTCTCCCGCCACCAGCCAGTTCAAGTTCAAACGTCCGCCTTCACCGCTGAGTCGCGCCTCATAACTCGCCCCGTTATCCAATTGCCCGCTCAGATTTCGCGAACCTGGAGTGACTGCCGGATGCAGCGCCACTTCTGCTCCGGAACAGGCCACCGCCTCCGCCTTCAACATTCGCGCTCCCTCGCCTGAAAGCGATAACCGCGAATCGATGTCCAGCGCCCACGAAATCACCAGCGCGCTCAACAAAAAAATCGCCCAGAGTGCCAGCATGATGGCAGCGCCAGAAATTAATTTCGAATTTGGTGAAGGCATCTTCATAAGATCGACACCATCACATCGGCGTCCGGCCAAGCGGAATAATCGCCTCCCATGGCACGCGGGCATCTCTCCGGCCGACCGTTAATTTCACCAGCCGCGGCAACGTTCCGGCGTCCGTCCACCGTTCCACCCACACATTTAAACGCGCATCAAAATAGCGAACTTGGAAACTGTGTACATTTTCGATTAGCGGAACCCAACTTTCGTTCGCGTTGGTGAGCGACGAATCGTCTTTCGGTTTTCGCAGAAAGCCGAGATCGAGCCGATCGCCATCTTTCTTTTCCGATTGCAACCGCAACGCCACTACAAAATCGGCCGCAGCATAGCGCGTCATCAAACCCGGACCCGCACTGCAAATCCATCGGATTTCGTCCCGTTCGCGATCATTCAATTTGAAGGCCTCTCCAAGCAGCGCGCCTTTTCCGGGAGGCAAGCTCTGCCACTGCGCCGCAAGCACTTCGCGCAAACCGTCGTAACGCGCATCGACCGCGAGCGCTTCGGAAGAGAGACGAATCGCCACCAGATTGGATTGGACGAAGCGATAGATGGCCAACGCCATCGTGGCCAAAATCGCAACCGCCATGATGATCTCGAGCAAAGTAAATCCGCGGCCGCGATTAACCGGGGCGATAAACATAAAATTCGATTTGCTGCGATTGCTCGGCGCCGCCGCGCGTCCACTTTACTGTGAGCCTAACTCGATTCACACCGGCGAGTTGCGTTCCGTTGTTTTCTTCCAATTCAGCGGGGACGCTTTTTTGAATCAGCTTCACGATTCCGTAACCGGTGTCGACGTTGAATTCCTTTGCCGGATCGGGAAATCCGGGCGCGGCCTGAACCTCGGCCATTCGATTGGATAAAATTTGCCGGACACGGTCTTCCTCCGCGTTGAGGGTGCTGGCGTTGAGACAGTTTTGCACCGCGCGGCCGAGTGCGAGCACGCCGAGAGCGAAAATCGCCAGGCCCAACAGCACTTCGTAAAGCGCGAAACCTTTTTTACTTCGCCGCATAGTTTGCCAACTGGCCGTAGCCTGTAAGCGGCGAATAATTTGCCGTCCACGTTCCCGCTCTTCCTACAAACCGAACGATTGCAGGCTCGCAGGTACCCGTCGGCCAGAAAATCCACTCACCCGCGGGCTTGGCCGTGAGTGCAGCCGGCAAAGTAAGCGTCAACGCGCTTCCCCGTTCCAATGCAAATGTCGCCACCGCTTTCTTCTCCTCGCCTTTGGCGAACGCCTCCGGTTGCACAATCACATCCTTCTCGCCCCAAACGATCAAGTAAGCGCGATGCTCGGCCACGCTTCGTTCCTGCGCTTCTCGAACGAGCTTGTTAAATCCGTCCAGAGATGCGCGCAATTTTCTGTCTGCGAAAACGCCTTCCAAGCTGGGCACCGCCATCAAAAGTATAACGGTCAGAATCGCGACCGCGATAATGATCTCGATCAACGTAAATGCCCGGCTTGTCCCAGGACGCCCCCGTTCAACGGCCGGATACTTTTGCACCGACGAAGTTACGCCCCCTGCGCGAAATCACAAGACGCTACGGCCCGGCCCAGCCAAGCGATCCGATCAATGGCGTGCCCAAATTGCCTTGCAAGTTGGGTCAATGGGTCTGAATGTTGCAATTGAATATGAGTTTCCTCGCCAGTTTCATGAATCTTGGCGGGCCAGACCTGCTCGTCATTCTGGTCATTATCCTCGTTCTCTTTGGCGCCAAGAAGCTGCCGGAGCTCGCTCGCGGTCTTGGTCAGGCGATCAAAGAATTCCAAAAGGCCAAGGACGAATTCACGGATGAGCTGCATAAGGCTGGTCACAGTGACGACGCAGCCAAAGGTAATCCGCCGCCAGCATCGACCGTTGCCCGAACTGACGCTCCAGCAAGCAGCGCCGTCCGCCCCGATCCGAACCAAGGTACCACTCCCGGCGGCAAGGCCGATCAAGTCTGAAGTCCGAGCCGAATGGCATTTTCGCTCGGCATGACAAAGCGCAGTTGACCTCTTGGGCCGATTACGACAATTTCGCCGCCGCTGATTATGTCCGATGTCGAGCTACGCACGCGCATTAAGGAGATGCTGGTCAAAAATTTGATGCTGCAAACAACGCCGGACCAAATCGGCGATGATCTGCCACTCTTCGGCCCGAATGGCCTCGGATTGGACTCGATTGATGCTCTTGAGCTCGTGGTCAGCATGGAAAAGACATTCGGAGTGGGGGTGCCGAACTCAGAGGTGGCCGGCAAGGCGCTGCGGACGGTTAATACGATCCACGATTATATTCTCGAAAAACGCGGAGAAATCAGTCAAGCTGGCGAAAAGGTCGACAATCGCGCGTGAATTTACTTCATCTCGAGAGCAGTGGCAGTTGGGGCGGACAGGAATATCGCACCTGTCTTGAAATCAATTGGCTGAATGCAAACGGCCACCGCGCCTGGCTCATCTGCGACCCCACCAGTGAAGTGCTCACCAAGGCACGCGAGTTGGGCACTCCGGTAGTTCCGATGTCCCTCAAGCATCGGATTAATCCGTTTGTCTCCTTACGCATCTGGCTTTTCTGCCGCCGCAACCGCGTCGACCTGATCAAAAGCTACAGCTCAAAAGATCACTGGCTTTGCCTGCCGCTTTTTCTCTGCGGCTGGCCGGTGACGCGCGCTCGCTGTATTACCGATCCGCTCGGCAAGAAGAACCGCGCCTTCATTTATCGGCATGGTTGCGCAAAAATCGTTGCCGACGCCCAAATCATTAAAAAAGAATTCATCGAACAATACGGGATCGCCCCTGAAAAAATCGAGGTGATCGGGTCGGCGGTCGATTTAACAAAATTTTCTCCGACGCGCGACCCGATGAAGTTCCGGCGCGAAGTCGGACTGTCGGCGGAAACACCGATCATCGCCAACATCGGCATGATTCGGCCGGACAAAGGCCAGTTCAATTTGGTCGAAGCCGCGCGAATCGTCCTTCATCAAAGGCCCGATGCACGCTTCGTTTTTGTCGGCGAAGCAACTGGCGGCCGGAGCCGGGAGAAATGGGTCCGCCGCGCTATCGACCGCGCCGGTCTCAACGGCAATGTCCTGATGATGGGATACCGTTGGGACACGCCCGACATTCTGGCAGCGGCGAACATGGTCGTGATCGCCTCACGTCACACCGAAGCATCGCCCATTGTTCTGCGCGAAGCATTTGCGAGCGGTCGTCCCGTCGTCGCCACCCGCGTTGGCGACGTTCCGGAAATTATCGTTCATGGCGAAAATGGTCTCAGTGTCCAGCCGAACGATAGCAACGCGCTCGCCACCGCTATTCTCCTGTTTCTTTCCGATGAAAATCTGGCCGCGCGCTGCGCCGAGAACGGTCTTCGCTACGCCCGCGAGCATTTCTGTTTCGATCGGATGATGCGGGCTAAGCTCGATGTCGACCTTGCCCTGGTCGAAGCGAGCCGAAAACGCCGTGTTCGCGTGCAGGTGCGGGCCGAAACTGCGCCGCTTGCGCCAATCGTAAGCCCAGAACCGATTCTACCCGACTGACGCGAGATTGATCGCGTCGATCAATTGACGGAGTCGGCCGAAATTGTTTCGATACGGCGTCAGAATCAACCTCGGCAGGTTCCAGATTTCCGGCTCGTTTTTTTCTTGTCGCAACGCGCTCCCATGAACAATCGCGCCCTCCCGAAGAAGATCTGAGAAATTCTTGTTAAGATCGGCGACGGCGTTTTTCGATAACGGCTGGCAGATGCGTAAAACCAACTGTTCCCCGACCCAGCGCGCGGAGTGATAGACTTTGTAAAACTGGAGAATCTCGCGCACCGCTTCATCCACATCGTGCGCAATCTTGAAGAACGAAAAATCTTCCGATGAAACCAAGCCAAGTTTGAAAAGATGCTCGGTGAGAAACCTCAGCCACGTCTCCCAATAAGTACCACCTGGCCCATCGAGCAGAACAATCGGAATAATCCGTGCCTTGCCGGTCTGCATCAGAGTGAGGATCTCGAAAGTTTCGTCCATCGTGCCGAACCCGCCGGGAAAAAGCGCGAAGGCGTGTGATTCCTTCACAAAGTTGAGTTTGCGATCAAAAAAGTAGTTGAAATTGATCAACTTCGGATCGCCTTCGATTATTTCGTTGGCTTGCTGTTCAAATGGCAAACGAATGTTGAGCCCGAAACTATGCTCGCGCCCCGCGCCTCGCTGGGCCGCACCCATGATCCCCTCCCCGCCGCCGGTAATGACCATGTAATCGTGCGAGACCATCACTCGCGCAAAATTTTCGGCGACCTTCGATTCGGGAGCGTCGGAGCTGACGCGAGCTGAACCGAACACAACAACTTTGCGGAACTGCGAGTAGCGCGCGAAAACCTTCGCGGCATACCGCATTTCTTTGAGGGAGCGATTGATCAGTTTGAGATCCGCTACGCCCATGTCGTCCCGCGCCATCTTCAGCGCAGTTACAATCATCTCCTCGATCAACTCCGGATTCTTGTTGGCGCCCCAATCGCGAATGAGAGCTTTTACCCTTTCATCGAACGGCGGATCGACCGTCCAAAGTCGTCGAGCCGGCTGATCGTGAATTGCTCCAGCAGTAAAATCTTCCACGTCAAAACACTTACCGTGCGCTCTAATGAGCGCACGGGATTTTTCTGCCTGCCGCGCCGTAACTTCAGTGAAGGCGAGTAGAGGCAGCTACACCGCGATCAAATCGGCCAGGATTTCGCGCATATGCCGGATCGGGAGCGAATAATGGCCTTCGCCTTCCACATAGCGCGCCTCGCAGTTGGGAAGTCGCGCCGCGACGTACTCGGCCACGCGAGTAGAAAAGGCGCGATCTTTTGTTCCGTGCCAGAGACGCACCGGAACATCGACATCTTCCAGGCGAAATCCCCATGGCGCTACAAAAATTTCCGCGTCGACGGTGAGCCCCTTAACCGATGCTCGCCAGGCGCTGCGTTGACTTTCGAAACACGCCTCAAATGCAACCGAATCTTCCAGGGACGCCGCGTCGCACGGTTGTAATTGCAAAAGCTTCAACATAAGGGGACGAAAACGAACGGGCGGTCGAATCCTCGCAACTGCGCCCGCCAGATAAAAAAGACCCCGCAGCGCTCGTGGCGAACGGCGATAGAGCCAGAGCAACCGGCGGTAAAGCGAAAGCAATCCCGAATGATCGCCAAGATCGATAATCGGCGGAGCGCCGCTTGCAATCGCGACTGCCAGCACTCGCTCCGGAATTTTCCACGCGGCGACATAGGCGTAAGGCGCACCGCCCGAGATCGCCAGAATGCGAAATTGTTGAATCCGCAAGTGGTCCGCCAACTGCTCAACGATTTCGGGCCAATCGATCAATTTGCGATTTGGCTGAAAACTGGAATCACGAATGCCGGGGCGATCAGCCGAAATAATTTTCACGCCCAATTCACGCGCGGCCGTGTCGGTCAACTGCGCCATCGTGCGCGAGCTTGGCCAACCGTGAAAAAATAGAACGGGCACGCCCGTGGCGCAGCCGTACTCGGCATAAGCGAGTTCGCCGCCATTTTTCAGCCGGAGCATTTTGCACTCGTCCATTAAACTCCCATTATTTCCGAAACGCGCCTTGCGCAAAATCCTCTTTCCTGCCGAAGTTTGCGGTTGTAACTTTTTGCACGTAGACCTGATTCGGTTTTCGTAATTTAAGTATATGAAGGAAAAGAGACCGAGTAGCGGCAAAATCGAGCTTCACGGCAACGGAATGGGAGTTCCGTCCCCCGAAGACATCGAACGACGTGCCCGCGAGATTGCAATGATCGACGAGCGCACTCCGGACGAATTTACCGATGCCGATTGGAGCCAGGCACGCGAGGAGTTGATGGGCTCGGAAAATAACGAGCCGCCCGAAGAAACGCCGGACAATTCGAACGTCACCGGAGAATGGGAAGTCACTCCGGACGACCGGGGTCATCGTGTGCCCCGTTCCGGGATCGACGACGAAGAAGAGACGGTGGGTGAACATCTCGTCAGCGATGGCCGGGAGGAAGCAGCCCACGATCAAATGCTCGAGGCGCGCAGAGAAGAACTTGAGCAGGAAGGCGGAATCACTTGATCCAGGCCGCGGTCGCGACAGTAAATCGAACGGCGACCGCGCAATCGCGCTCGCGGCCGGATTCTTCCCCGGCAAAGAGCCTGCTTGCGCGCTTTCGCGAAGTTCGGAATTTCACCGCCAGGTTGGCCGAAAATCTCGCGCCGGAAGATTGCGTCGTGCAATCAATGCCGGACGTCAGCCCGACGAAATGGCATCTCGCGCATACCAGCTGGTTTTTCGAGACCTTCATCTTAAAAAAATGGGTGCCGGGCTATCGCGATGCCGTTCCGGAGTACGCGTATCTATTCAACTCTTACTACAACGCCGCCGGCGCGATGCATCGCCGCGACCTCCGTGGATTGATCTCGCGGCCAACGGTTGAAGAAGCGAAGAAATATCGGGTCTCGATCGATTCAGACATTGATGCTCTGGTTTCCGATGCCGATGAGAAATTGTTTCGCGAGATTGAACCGATCCTGACCCTTGGAATCCATCACGAGCAGCAACATCAGGAGTTGCTCATCACCGACATCAAACATGTTTTCGCGCAGAACCCGCTCTATCCGGTGTTCCGTCAGCACAAAATCGAAAACGATAAGGTCGATATAGACCCGCTGAAGTTTGTCGAATTCGATGAAGCGACGGTTGAGATCGGCCACGACGGGAGCGGATTTGCTTACGATAACGAAGGACCACGCCATCGCGCTCTGGTTCTGCCTTTCTCGCTCGCGGATCGACTGGTCTCTAACCGCGAGTATCTCCAATTCATGGCTGACAATGGTTATTCACGCCCGGAGTTTTGGCTGTCGTTAGGCTGGATCACCGTTAACGAACAGAACTGGCGCGCGCCGCTTTATTGGATCGAGCGCGACAGCGAATGGTGGAATTTTACATTGTCCGGTTTGCGCAAGATCGACCCGAACGAACCGGTCACGCACCTCAGTTATTTCGAAGCTGATGCCTACGCGAACTGGGCCGGCGCCCGGTTGCCGACAGAATTTGAATCGGAGCGGGCGGCGGCAAAGATCGACATCGACGGAAATTTCGTCGAAAGCGAGCGGTTTCACCCGGCACCGGCGCGGCGGCGCGCCAGCTCCAACGGCGATTTTCAACAAATATTCGGAGATGCCTGGGAGTGGACCCGAAGCTCTTACTCACCATATCCCGGTTATCGGGCGGGTCCGGGCGCGCTTGGCGAATACAACGGCAAGTTCATGTGCAATCAATACGTGCTGCGTGGCGGTTCCTGCGCGACGTCGCGCACCCACATTCGCAAAACCTATCGGAACTTCTTTCCACCCGATAAACGGTGGCAATTCACAGGTATCCGTTTGGCGGGCGATCTCTCGTGAACAACAAAATCACTTCTGTTGTTGCAGGCGCGACGAAAGAAAACTTTCGCGAGGAAGTCTTGGCCGGACTTTCACAATCGCCCCGGCAACTGCCGTACAAATTTTTCTACGACGAGCTTGGCGCCCAGTTGTTCCAACAAATTTGTGATTTGCCCGAGTACTACGTTACTCGAACAGAGATCGAGATTTTACGTTTGCACGGCGCAGACATGGCAAAGGCGATCGGTCCGCAAATCGAATTGATCGGCCTCGGCACCGGTGCCGGAACAAAAACACGGATCCTGCTCGAAGAGTTGCACGATCCGGCTGTTTACGTGCCAATCGACATTTCGAAAGAGCAGCTTGAAAAATCGTCCGCTCGGTTTCGGGAAATGTTTCCCGCCCTGCAAGTCCTGCCGGTCTGGGTTGATTATCTGGAACCATTCGAGTTGCCATTGCCGCGCCGACTCTCTTCTCGGACCGTCATTTACTTTCCCGGGTCGACCATTGGCAATTTCGAGCCCGAAACCGCGAGCGAGTTTCTCGCGCGCCTGGTGGACCTCGCTGGCGACGGCGGAGGTTTGCTCATCGGCGTTGATCTCCAGAAAGATCGAGATGTTCTCGAGCGCGCCTACAACGATGCCGCCGGTGTGACGGCGCAGTTCAACAAGAACCTTCTCGTGCGTGCCAATCGTGAGCTGGGTGCGGATTTCGATCTAAATCGTTGGCAGCATCATGCGATCTACAATTCAACTGAGGGCCGGATCGAAATTTACCTTATCAGCGACAACGAGCAAACGGTTCACATCGGCGCGCGCGAATTTCAATTTCGCGCCGGCGAAGAAATTCTCACCGAATACTCCTATAAACACACCATCGCCGGATTTATCGACCTCGCGCGCCAGGCTGGCTTTCATTTCGAGCAAGTGTGGACCGATGGCGCGCGCTGGTTTGGCGTTTTCTATTTCACCGTGGCAAACTAGCCGCGGTGAGCGCGTTGGTTCAACTGGTCGGTGTTTCAAAAACATTCGGTGATGCTGCCGCCGTTCATGCGATCGATCTTTCGGTTGAGCGCGGCAAAACAACGGTGCTGATTGGGCCAAGCGGTTGCGGCAAATCAACGCTGCTGCGTTTGATCATCGGTTTGCTCCAACCTGACAGCGGCCAAATTCAATTCGATGGCACGCAACTGCGCGCTGACAAGATCGATATCGTCCGGCGGCACGTCGGTTACGTGATCCAGGAAGGCGGACTCTTCCCGCATCTGACTGCGCGCGGAAATATTTTGCTCATGGCGCGCCATCTTGGACGCCCTAAAAATGAAATGCTCGCGCGACTTTCCGAACTCTGCGCACTGACAAGGTTTCCCGAGAATTTGCTCGGCCGATATCCGCTCGAGCTCTCCGGCGGACAACGCCAGCGCGTGAGCTTGATGCGCGCGTTGATGCTCTCGCCGGAATTACTCCTGCTCGACGAACCTTTGGGTGCGCTCGATCCGCTCGTGCGCGCAGCGTTACAAAAAGATTTGAAGGAAATTTTCGCCCGCCTCCGGCAAACGGCGCTTCTGGTCACGCACGATCTTGCCGAAGCCGCTTATCTCGGAGACGAAATCGTGCTCGTGAATGAAGGCCGAATCGTCCAACAGGGTTCGCTCGCCGATCTTCGTGAAAAGCCGGCCAGCTCCTTCGTTTCCGAATTTATCAACGCCCAACGAAGTCTCGCAGTGATATGAGACGAATTTGGAATCCAGGAGTCCAGGAATGGTTTGGTCGAATTCTGATCTTTTCCTGGATTCCTGGGTTCCTGATTTTCTCTGCATCTGCTTCTGAGCAGGTGCAGATTGGATCCAAGAAATTTACCGAGTCGTATGTGCTCGGCGAAATTGCGAAGCGCACTTTAACTGATGCCGGAATTTCAGCTGAGCATCGCCAAGGAATGGGCGGCACGATCATTCTCTGGGAGGCGCTGCGCAGCGGCCAGATCGATGTCTACCCGGAGTATACGGGAACGATCACGCAGGAGATTTTGAAACGCAGCGATGAATTGACGTTCGAGCAAATTGCGAACGAGCTCGGCAAAGCCGGCATCGGCATGACCGAGCCGCTCGGGTTTAACAATACCTACGCGCTTGTGATGTTGCGAAGCCGCGCCGGGGAGCTCGGTCTTCACACAATCACCGATTTGAAAAATCATCCGGAACTGAAGTTTGGGCTCACCCACGAATTTTTGGACCGACAAGATGGATGGCGACCGTTGGCGCAGCATTACCAATTGAATCCACAAAACGTAATCGGAATCGATCATGCGCTCGGTTACGGGGCGCTCGGCAAAGGCTCGGTCGACGTGAAAGACGCCTACTCAACTGATGCCAAGATTTCGGAGAACGATCTGGTCGTGCTCGAGGACGACCGGCAATTTTTCCCGCAATACAAAGCGGTCTTCTTGTTCAGGTACGCGCTTCCAACACCGGCAATTGAAGCGTTGCGCAAGCTGGAAGGAACGATCAAGGAAGCAAAGATGACGCGCCTTAACGCGGAAGCAGAACGCACAAAAAATTACACGCGGGCGGCGAATTTGTATTTTGAAGATTCTTCAGGATCGACCCGCCTCCGCCAAGGCTACGGCGTGGCAAGCAACACGTTTGGCGAAACTTTTCCGCACAAACTCGCGCGGTGGACGGCACGTCATCTCGAGCTGGCCGCGTTTTCTCTGCTGCTTTCAGTGCTAGTTGGAATTCCGCTTGGGATTTTCGCGAGTCGCGGCGGCGCAATTGGACACGCCATTCTCGGTTTTGCCGGAATTGTGCAGACGATTCCGTCGCTCGCCTTGCTGGCGCTGCTTGTTCCGTTGCCATTTTTTGGAATCAGCGTCCGGACCGCGATCGCGGCGCTTTTTCTCTACGGTCTCCTGCCGATTGTTCGCAATACCGCGACCGGTTTACAGGACATTCCACGCGCATTACGCGAGTCGGCGATCGCGCTCGGACTAAGTCCAGCCGCCCGGCTTTGGCAAATTCATTTGCCGATGGCTTCACGTTCCATTCTCGCCGGAATCAAAACGAGCGCCGTGATCAATGTCGGGACCGCCACTCTGGCGGCGTTAATCGGCGCCGGCGGTCTGGGCGAACCGATTCTGAGCGGCCTCAATCTGAACGATCACGCTACGATCCTCCAAGGCGCGATCCCAGCCGCGATCCTGGCGTTGCTGGTGCAATCGCTCTTCGATTTGCTCGACCGCGTTTTGATTCCAAAAGGACTTAGGCTGTAGCGAAATCTTCATCCGATTTTGACACCAGGCTTCAGCCAGGTGCGCTAGGAACTTCCCGCGCGTTCAGCCGTTTCAACGGCTTGATCGGCGATAGAAAAATTATGCGACGGTCGTAGACCGCCGCTACAGTAAAAGCATGGCGATCGCGTCGATTAATCCGGCCACGGGCGAGAAGCTCAAGGAATTCGCGCCCTTTAACGACGCCGAGATCGAGAAGCGGCTGAAACGCGCGGAACACGCCTTTCAACAACATCGCCGGGAATCGTTTCCAAAGCGCGCGCAATTACTCGTCAGCGTCGCGACATTGCTGGAACATGAAAAAAAAGACCTCGCCCGCACCATGACGCTCGAAATGGGAAAATTATTTCGCGCGTCTGTCGAAGAGATCGAAAAATGCGCGCGCGGGTGCCGATATTATGCCGAGAACGCCGAGCGTTTTTTGGAAGACGAAGTCGCGCAAACGAACGCGCGTCGCAGCTACGTTCATTATGAGCCTATGGGACCGGTCCTGGCGATCATGCCTTGGAATTTTCCGTTCTGGCAGGTCTTTCGATTTGCCGCGCCCGCTTTAATGGCCGGCAACGTCGGGCTTCTCAAACATGCCGCCAACGTTCCGCAATGCGCCCTCGCGATTGAGCAATTGTTCTGTCGCGCCGGATTCGACGAAGGAGTTTTTCAAACACTCCTCATCGAGTCTGATCGAGTCGAAAGATTGATTGTCGATCCTCGGATCAAAGCAGTGACTCTGACTGGCAGCGAAAAAGCCGGTAGCGCGGTAGGCAGCACGGCGGCCCGGGAAATTAAGAAGAGCGTACTCGAGCTCGGCGGCAGCGATCCGTTCATCGTCATGCCCAGCGCCGATTTCGGGCTCGCGGTCACCACGGCCGTGAAAGCGCGAACGATCAACACCGGACAGTCATGCATAGCGGCCAAACGATTTTTCATCGCCGACAAGATCTACGATGATTTTTTAGAGAAGTTCGTCGAGGAAATGCGTAGGCTGAAAGTGGGCGACCCATTCGACGAAACGACCGAGCTCGGCCCGCTCGCGACCGAGCAGATTTTGAACGGCGTCCACGAGCAGGTCCAAAAGTCGATCGCCGCCGGCGCGACATTATTGACGGGTAGCAATCGAATCGCAGGACCGGGGTTTTTTTACGAACCAACGGTGCTGGTCGATATACCCAAAGACTCGCCCGCTTACCGCGAAGAAATTTTTGGTCCGGTTGCGGCTGTTTTTCGGGTGCGGGATTCCGCGGAAGCGATTGAGATGGCAAATGACAGCGAGTTCGGGCTGGCCGCCAGCGCATGGACGGACGATCCGATCGAGCAGGAACTTTTCGCCTCCGAATTGGAATCAGGCATGGTTTTCATCAACGCAATGTCAGCGTCAGATCCGCGATTGCCATTCGGCGGAGTGAAGCGCTCCGGGTTCGGTCGCGAGCTCGGCGCAGCGGGCATTCGCGAGTTCATGAACGCGAAGACGATCTGGATTTCCTAGATTAAGGTCTGCTGCGGATCGGTTGATTCAAGCGATACGCTGCGATATTTCTTTCGAGATCGGCGGCCAGACCGTCGTTGCCGGTCGCTTTCGCGATTGCGATTGCTTCTTGCGCAGTTTCAATTGCGTCGCCGAATTCGTGGGTCTCCGCATAGGCCGCCGCCAGCGTTCGGAGGACAGTTGGGTTACCGCGGCCTGGTCCCTGCGCGACGCTGGTTGCCAGCTCGACCGCCCTTTCGCCATTTCGCCGGGAAGGATCGGACGATGTTGCCAGGACCCACGCGAGATTGCATCGAGCATTTAAGTTTCTCGGATTGCTCGCGAGACTTTGCTCGAAATGAATGAGAGCGTCGGCTTCGTCGCCTAACTGGAGGTAGGCGAGTCCAAGATTGTTCTGTGCGTCGGTGTCGTTCGGTTGAATCCTGACCGCTTCCTGACAATGCGAGATCGCGTCGCTAATGCGCCCCTGTCTCAATAGAAGGTCGGCCAAATGGGCATGAGCGACATGATTGTCTGAAGTGTTGGCGATAGTCTGCTGCCACAACCGCTCAGAATCTTTCCAGTAACTCGCCTGAACACGAGAAGCGCCAGCCAAACTGGCAATGATCACGATCGCGGCGGCCGTTAACGCCACAGGAGCATTGCGCCAACGCGACAATAATTCCGAGACCCACCAGGTTACGCCAAGATAAAGACCAATCTGAGGAAGGTAAGTGTACCTATCAGCATGGCCTTGCAGTCCTACCTGAACGATCCCGATCACTGGAATTAACATGCACACGTACCAAAACCAGCCGACCACGAGGTAGGGTCGCTTGTTGCGAAGCAAAAATGTCAAAATCGTAATCGCGGCCAAAGCTGCCCCGGCCAGTAGAACCTGCCACGGAACCGATCCGTCCTCGGAGTGCGGGTAGAAGACCGCTAGCTTTGTCGGCCAGAACATTTGTCGAATGTAAATCAGATAGCTAAGCAACGCCTGGCTGACGCGCGACGAAAGCGGGAGCTGTTCAAAAGAACCAATCGCTCGCGTCTGTGCGATCAGCGTTGCCACGCCGGACGCGATGCTCAACAGAAATAGCGGAAACTTTTCCGCGACCAAGTTTCTCAAAGTGCGCAGATCGACCAGGCGTTTGAGAGGCCAGTAATCCAGGAGCAAAAGAACAATTGGCAGAGAAACCAACATCGGTTTCGACATCAACCCGCAAGCAAACAAGATCGACATCGTCAGGTAGCGGCCGATCGATGGTTTGCGCGTGTAATGCAGATACGCGGCGAGCGTGAGCATAAAGAAGAATCCACTCAAAACGTCTTTGCGTTCGGCAATCCAGACGACCGACTCCACCCGCAATGGATGGATGGCAAAGATCGCCGCCACGAATGCGCTTCGCCAAAGCGCGCCGGTAAGCCGACGAAGCACGAAGAAGAGAGCGATAGTAGCCGAGGTGTGGAGCAAAACATTCCCGAAATGATGCGCCCCAGCGCGGATCCCGAACACTCCACAATCGAACATGTGCGAAAGCGTAGTGAGCGGATGCCAGTTACCTCCATGAGCATGAGTAAATGCCCAAACCACTCCATCCCAACTCAAGCCCGCGATTATTTGCGGAGCTTCATAGGTGTAGGTCGGATCATCATAGTTCACGAAGGGAAAATGGCTGGACTGTCCAAAGACAAACCAAACGAGCGCAACAAGACCGACGCAGATGCCGGCGACGAGCCAGCGTTCGCAAATTTTATCGCGCATTTCGCAAGCTTGGATCGCGGAATGGTGTGCGACGCTGATAAAGATCGACATCCTCCCGAATCTGAACGGCGAGATCATGCGCGCCTTGAGCGTTCGCTTGCTCCGATGCGCGTCGCGCAGTTTCGATGGCTTTCTCGAATTGGCCGTCCTGCGCGTAAGCCGCCGCCAGCGTCCGAATGAAGACCGGATTACTTTCTTTAGAGAGCTGGTTCGCTTTTGTTGCGAGCTGCACTGCAACTTCGTCGTTTCTCAGCGAATCATCCGGGCCGGTCGACATCACCCAGGCAAGATTGTTGAGGGGAAGAATGGAGTCCGGATCCGATTGCAAAGCTCTTTCATAATGATCGACCGCCTCACGCAACAAACCTTTTTGGACAAGAGCGTTTCCCAAACTCGTATGCGCGCCCGAATCGTAGGGATGGATCGACAACGTGGTCCGCCATTGCGCAATCGCGCCGTCCAAATCTCCCTTCTGAAAAAGTGCGGTGCCAAGATTGTAATGCGCGTCAGGAAAATCGGGCCGTAACTCAATCGCTTGGCGAAAATGAGCGATCGCGTCATTGAGCCGGCCCTTGCGTGCGAGCACGTTGCCGACGCTGTCATGAATAAGCGCAAGACTTAAATTGTAGTGGCGATGTTCGCTGCGAGAACGGACTGCGAGCGCACTTTGAAAATAAGAGAGCGCATCGTCCAGTTGGCCGCGTTCCATCAGCAACGTGCCGAGATTTGTCAGGGCGATGTCGTTATCGGTCGTGACCGCCAGCGCGCGCGTCCAAAGCGTTTCGCTATCCCGCCAATAAGTCGTTTGCTTCCAGGCGCACGCGCTCAAGATGATGACAATGCCGCCGCCAACGATCGCGAGAATTTCTTTTCGGTGCGGTAACCCTCTCGCAACATCAGCAGCGAGCCAGGTCAGCGCGATGTACAAACCAATCTGTGGTAAATAAGTGTAACGATCGGCGTGCCCTTGAAGTCCGACCTCCGCGATTCCGATTACCGGCAGGAGCATGATCAAATACCAAAGCCAGCCGACCAGGAGATAGGGGCGACCCCGGCGCAGTGCGACAGCCACCCAGGTCATCGCAACCAAAAGTGCGGCCGCGAGCGTGACTTGCCACAACGCAAGGCGATCGTCGGGATGCGGGTAAAATACGGCGAGATTCGCCGGCCGAAACATTTGCCAAATGTAAGTGACATAAGTCACGAGCGCGTTCTGAAGGCGCCAGCCGAATGGAAGCTGGCCGACCGACGCGGGCGATTGCACTTGCAAGGCCAAGGCCACAATCGACGACGCGAGAGAAAGTCCGAACAGCGGTAGTTTCTCCACGATCAGGTTCCACCAGATTTCCGCGTTGAACTTCTGACCTCTGACCTCTGCTTGCCGCGTTGTAGCCTTGGCGAAGGCGGGTCCTCTGTTTAGCGGCCAGTAATCAAGGAGCAACAACACGACTGGTGTCGTTACCAGCATGGGCTTCGACATCAATCCGCACGTAAACAAGGTCGACATCGTGAGATAACGACCGAACGAGGGCGCGCGGGCATAGCGGACGTAGGCTCCAAGAGTCAGAAAGAAAAAGACCGCGCTCAAAACATCTTTGCGTTCCGCAATCCAGGCGACCGATTCAACACGAAGCGGGTGGATCGCAAAAAGCGCGGTGACAAAAGCGCTGCTCCAGTCCGGGCCGGACTGGCCTTTACCGGCGATGTTGCGCAACCAAAGGAATAGCAAAACCGCGGCAATCGTGTGTAGGAAAACATTTGTGAAATGGTGCCCGCCGGGTTTGAGATCGTAGAGCTGGCAATCGATCATGTGCGAAACGAGCGTGAGCGGGTGCCAATTGTTGGTTTGGGTGTCGACAAACGCCCGTAACAAACCGTGAAGACTCAGACCGGAGGAAACTAGCGGATTTCCGTAAATGTAGGTCTTATCGTCGTAGTTTACGAAGTCGTAGCTCAGCGTTTGGCCGAAGACAATCCCGATTAGAAGAACGATCACGCCGCAAACGGCAAAGTGCGCCAAACGCAATGCCGGGGTGGTTTCAATCTTTCGGTCAGGAGCCTTCATGCAAATACCACTGACGATCCTTTGAAGTTACGGCGGCGGTGATTCGCGATAAGGCGTGTGCGCCTGATAAAGCTCGATTTCATGTCGCACTGTCGACAGCAACGAAGTGTTGTTTTGGGCGGTGGCCAAATCCAAAGCGCGTCCTCCTGTCTGGATCGCTTTCGAAAAATCGCCCGCCTCGGCATAGGCGGCGGCCAAGGTGCGAAGAACAATCGGCACAGCGCCGCCAGGAACAGTTGTCGCTTTCGCTGCCAATTCGACGGCGCGCTTGCCATCACGGATCGTGTCCGCGGGATAAGTTGCCAGCACCCAGGCGAGATTATTGAGCGCGTTCCCGTCATCCGGATTCAGTTGCAAACTAATTTCCCACTGCTCGATCCCGGCGCGGACATCTCCATTTTGAACAAGAAGAACGCCGAGATCATTATGCGTCGCGACATCGAACGGATAATCCTTGAGCGTGGTGCGTGCGTGCGCGATGGCAGCCGCGCGCGAATGTTTGTTCGCTTCCGCTGTTCTACCTTTCGACCACAATGCTGCCGCCAAATTCTGATGCGCGGTTTGATTGTCCGGCGTCACGGCCAGGGCGTGCTCCCAAAGTGAAATGCTGTTACGCCAAAAAGTTGTTTGCTGGTAAGCCACGACGGTCGACGCCGCGAGCGTGAATGTGGCCATTGAAATCAGAACAATCCGACGATGTCGCCATTGTTGCGTCAAATCGGCGCACGCCCATGTCACCAACATTGTGATTCCGATATGTGGCAAATAAGTGAACCGATCGGCCCGCGCTTGCAGACCGACCTGAACAATGCCGAGCACTGGAGCGAGCAAAATCAAATACCAAAACCATCCGACGAAAACGTAAGGACGTTTCTGTCTAAAGAATATTGCGAGCAAAGTAAGGACGACAATCAGTGCGACACAGGCTAAGACCACCCAAATATTTAGTTGATCGTGCGGATGCGGATAGAATACCGCCAGGTGAGTGGGCCAGAATGTTTGGCCGAGATATGCGATCACACTGACAGCGGCGTTTTTGAGGCGGGGCAAGAGCGGCAACTGCTCCAGCGAAGCCATCGTGACTGTCTGAGCGAAGACGGTCGCCACTGAAGCGGCCGCCGCCAGCGCCAGCAACGGAATTTTCTCCGCTATGAGCGATAGCCAAATCTGAATTTCTGATCTCTGACCTCTGACTTCTGATTTCTGACTTCTGCCCAGCGGCCAGTAATCCAACAACAACAGCACGAGCGGCACGGCCACGAACGTAGCCTTCGACATCAATCCGCACGCGAGAAAGATCGTCAGAGTCAGGTAACGGGAAATGCCCGGCGCGCGCACGTAACGCAGATACGCGCCGAGCGTCAGCATGAAAAACACGCCACTGAGCACATCCTTGCGCTCGGCGATCCACGCCACCGATTCGACCCGCATTGGATGAATCGCAAAAATTGTTGCTACAAATGCGCTTTGCCAAAGGCAGCCGGTCATTCCTCGGAAAACCAAAAAAAGCAGAATCGCTCCGAGATTGTGTAAGACAACGTTCGTAGAATGGTGGCCGGCAGGACGCAGTCCATAGATTTGACAGTCCGCCATGTGACTAAGCGTTGTGAGCGGGTGCCACAAGCTCGCGTGGCTATGAGTGACAACCCATTTCAATCCGTCGAGAGTGAGTCCACGACTGACCTCACTGTTTTCGTAAACGTAACGGTCGTCATCGAAGTTGATAAAGTCGTGGCTGAGTGTTTGCCCAAAAACGAGCCAGATGATCGCGGTGAGAAAAATGCAGACGGCGATCGTGATCCGGCGATCGTCTCGCGAGCTAGGCTGCGCCGGAACTGTCGGCATCGTTAAACTGGTGACGGAAACAATCGCCAGCGGGCCAGGCGGAAACGCAACGCCGTCCCGAGACACCCGAGGCCGTAGCGCACGCTTCGGCGAAAGTTAATCGACGACCCTTCCGGTAAATATTTCGCCGGGCACGTGACCTCGCCGATTTTCGAACCTAGCCAAATGACTTGGGCAAGCATCTGGTTGTCGAACACAAAATCGTCCGAGTTTTGTTCAATTGGCACGCGTTCGAGCAAACTCCGCGCGAATGCGCGATATCCGGTGTGATATTCGGAAAGCTTGGCACCGATCAAAAAATTTTCGACGAAGGTCAGAAAGCGGTTCGCGACGTATTTCCACCACGGCATCCCGCCATCGAGCGCGCCGCCGCCGAGAATGCGTGAAGCAAGCACGCACGGATAAAGGCCGCTCGCGACCAGCGATGCCATCGCCGGAAGAAGCTGCGGGGTGTATTGATAATCGGGGTGAATCATCACCACGATGTCAGCGCCAGCGGCGAGGGCGAGACGATAACAGGTCTTTTGGTTGCCGCCGTAACCGCGATTCTCCGGATGCACTTCCACTTGCACGTCTTTCAGCGTCCGCGCGATCGCTACCGTCTCATCGTGACTCGCGTCGTCGACCACAATGACAAGATCGACAATCCCCTGCGCCATCACTTCGTCGTAGGTTCGTTGCAACGTGCGAGCGGCATTATATGCCGGCATCACCACCACAATTTTCTGGCCGTTCAACATTCGAGGTAGTCGAATATGCGCACGAGCGGCATCTTGCAACCCTGATGATTATTTTTCACGATCCGCATTGCGTTGAATATTCAATCCCCGGCCATCCGGAGCGGCCGGAGCGGATCACGCGCACCGTCCCAGTGCTGAAAGATCGACATCGAAACTGGGAATGGCGTGAGCCGCAGCCGGCGAAGGAACGTAATCTGTTGCGCGCCCATTCTCGTGATCACGTGGAGCAGATAAGAACTGCAGTGCACGATTTTGATGTTGATACGCCGGCTTATCCACGGATCTATCACCATGCGATCTCGTCCGCCGGCGCAGCGATCGAGACCGCGCTTGCCGGCGTCCGCGGGGAGCGCGCCTTTAGCCTCATGCGACCGCCGGGCCATCACGCGACGCGGAATCGAGCGATGGGTTTCTGTTATTTCAGCAACATCGCTATCGCGGCCCTTGCCGCCCTCGACAGTGGTGTCGAGCGCGTTGCCATTTGGGACTTTGACGCCCATCACGGGAACGGGACGGAGGATGTCGTCGCGCATAATCCCCGGCTCAGCTTCGCATCGATTCATCAATTTCCGGCCTATCCTGGAACCGGCGCACAATCATTCGCGAACATCGACAATTATCCGCTCGCGCCGAACACGCCTCGCGCCGAGCACGTCAATGCGATCGAGCGCGCACTCCAAAAGCTTCTGCTCGCAAAACCCGGATTGTTGCTCGTTTCGGCCGGCTTCGACGCGTATTCAGGAGATCCGCTGACAGAAATGACCCTGGAAACGGAGGACTTTGCCACCCTTGGAAAGTGGCTGGCGGAGATCGATGTACCTGCCGCGGCAATCCTTGAAGGCGGCTACAGCGACGATTTACCGGAATTAATCGATGCTTTTTTGACGACTTGGGTTTCGTGAATTGATCATTCCAAGCAGGTGGGCCGCTGCGTTTTCGATATCGGCATGCCGATATTCGCGAGCTCTGCTTTTCACCGCCAGCAGACCGCAGCGATGGATGCTCTCAAAATCGCCGTAGGGAAATTTGTATCGGGCTTTGCTGTTCGTGGCATGTCTTTCGTCAATACCAAGATGCCATTTCGCGTATTCAGCAAAACCATAGAGGCGAATAAATTCGTTTTCCTTGCCGGTCGAAGGTTGATCCGTTTTCCAGAGTCCTTTGTGGTCAGAAATGAAGCGTCCTCGGCCGATCAATTGGCGAGCCTGCTCGAATGCGGCGACGTTCAGTCGGACCGTGTTGTTGCTGCTGCGCGCATCGGCCCGGCCGGGCGGTAGCGGAAGTAGAATTACTCCGACTAAGGCGAGTGCCGCTAATCGCGACCGCTTTGGGTTCATGGGAGGACACTTTGATTGTGCAGGCTGACTGGCGCCCGGTTCAACCTTAATTCAAACAGTCGAAAATACTCGGGCTGGCGGGATTTGAACCCATGACCTGTCGCCGCGGCGACCGTTCTACCAATACAATCTATTCAGTTCATCTCGACCGCGGCCAGTTTTAAAATATTGCTCCTTTCGCACGGCTTCTGCACGAGTTGAAAAGGTTTCAGTGTGGATAAAGCTCCACGGAATTCCGGGGCGGGTCGCCTTTGACACGCCGTTGTTATGCTGCCGAACGCGGTCGGCTATGTTCTGACAAGATCCGATATAACGCCGACCGTTCTTGCTGCTGCGTAAAACGTAAACGTGAAACATCCTGGCGATATTTTAAAACATCGGGCTGGCGGGATTTGAACCCACGACCTCTTGAACCCCATTCAAGCGTTCTACCAAGCTGAACTACAGCCCGATCCGAGGTGGAACTATTTACCAACAGCGGTAAGATCGCCAGCGCTACGAGATAGAATTTACTAGTCGGTTCGGCAAAATTTTTTGCGGGAAATTTTGCGACGGTCACAGACCGCCGCTACAGAGTTAGATGCTCAGCGCCGGAATAGTTGGACTGCCAAACGTCGGGAAATCGACGCTGTTCAATGCCGTCACCCGCACGCACAACGCGCCGGCGGAAAATTATCCTTTTTGCACCATCGATCCCAACGTCGGCGTCGTCACGGTGCCTGATCCGCGGCTGGAAAAACTCGGCCAGCTCTCGCATTCGAAAAAAATCGTGCCGACCGCCATCCAATTTGTCGATATCGCCGGCCTGGTGAAAGGCGCGAGCGCGGGCGAAGGACTCGGTAACCAATTTCTTAGTTACATCCGCGAAGTCGACGCGATCGTGCAGGTCGTGCGCTGCTTTGCCGACGCGGACGTCCATCACGTCAGCGCCACGATCGATCCGATTCGAGACATTGAAGTCATTAACACTGAGCTGGTGTTGGCCGATCTTGCGTCGCTCCAGAAGCGGTCCGATCGATTGCAAAAAGAAGTTCGCGCCGGCGAGAAAAGCGCGAAAATCGAAAACGCCGTCGCCGAAAAACTTTTGCCGCATCTCGATTCCGGGAAACCGGCGATTACGGCGCCGCTTGAGTCCGAGGAAAAAATGGTGGCGCGAAATTTCTTTCTCCTGACTTCAAAGCCGACTCTTTTTGCCTGCAACGTCGCTGAGACCGATCTGGCAGCGGTGGCAAAGAATGATCAAACAAATGCCGCCGCGAAGTATGTCGATCTTGTCCAGGATTACGCGCAACATCATTTCGGAACGGAAGCTTTCGTAATTAGCGCCAGGATCGAAAGCGAACTTGCCGATCTGAGCGAGGAGGAAGCGCTCGAGTATCTGCGCGGTCTTGGCGTTGAAGACAGCGGCGTTCATGCGCTCATTCGCGCGGTCTATCATTTGCTTGGCTTGCGAACATTTTTGACGACGGGTGAAAAAGAAACGCGCGCTTGGACTATTCACGCCGGCGAAAAAGCGCCCGCTGCCGCGGGTGCGATCCATTCCGATTTCGAACGCGGTTTCATTGCAGCGGAAACGATTGCTTATGGCGATTTGATCGCGCTTGGCTCCTTCGCAAAAGCACGCGAAGCAGGGAAACTACGCATCGAAGGCAAGGATTACGAAGTCCGCGACGGTGACGTGATGACGTTTCGGTTCAACGTCTGAGCGCTATCGCGCGACGTAAAGGATTCGGCCGCACTGTTCGCAGTTGACAATTTCCTTGCCGGCCTCCGCATCTTTCACCGTGGCGGTGGTCAATTTCATGTGGCAACCGGTGCAAACGCCATGCTCGACCGCGACAATGGCTGAGTCGCCTTTGCTCGCGAACAGGCGCTCGAACCGATTCAGCAAGTCCTCATCCATCGTTTCCGCCAATTCTTTTCGCTCCTTCGATAACTCCTGCAGGCGCGTTTCGAGTGCTTTCGATTTTTCGCCGAGATCGTTCATTTGCCGTGAAATCGAGTCCTTGGTCGCGCTGGCTTTTTTTTCCTCAGCCGTAACTTCAACCTTCAACTTGTCCCCTTGCTCCATCAGCTCGAGTTCCTGGTCTTCGAGCTTCCGAATTTCGTCCTCGTAACGCTGGATCTCGTTACCCATCGCCTGAAATTCGTCGTTCTTGCGGGTCTGATACTGCTGGGTCTTCAAGCGCGCGATACTCTCGTTGCGTGTGCCGACATCGAGCTCCAGCCTCTTGCGTTCGATTTCGACTTGTCGCGCTTTCTGCTTGAGGGCCTCCAAACTGGCAGCGCTTTCCGCCAGCTGCAACTCGAGATGCTTTCGTTGCAGCGGCAGATTTTTTATCTCGTTCTCGATTTGCCTGATCTTTTGCTGTCGATCTTGAAGGACGAGTAGTTGTTCAAGTTCCGCCTGCACGTGCGCTGAAGTTATTAAGTCGGCGAAGCGGCGTCAATCGCGCCGGCCACCTTTGGCCGCATCGATCGCGTGCAGCGCTTGTTCCGGTCGCGCACGCACCGCGATGTTTTCGGTCAAGTTCGCCCACCGCACCGTGCCGCTCGCATCAACGTAAAACTCAGCTGGACGTGCGATGTCCGCGTTCTTTGGCCCGGCCCCGCGATGAAGCAGATCGTAACGGCGAATGACTGCCGCGTCCGCATCAGAAAGAAGCGGAAAGGCGAAGCCCATTTTCTGAGAATGCCCGCGATTTATTTCGACGGAATCGACGCTGATGACCGCGACATGCACACCGCGCCCAGTGAAATCCGAAAGGTGATTCTGAAAACTCCGCAACTCGGAGTTACAGAGCGGTCACCAGTGTCCCCGATAAAAAATCAGCACCGCTCCGTTGGGAGAAAGCAGATCCCCCAATGCCACTGACTTGCCATTTTGGTCTGGCAATGAAAACTCCGGCGCTTTTGCCCCGACGCGCGGCGCTTGTGCTGAAAGCGGGACTTGTCGAAGCACATAAAAAATCTCGTAGGCAAAAAAAGCGAAGAGAAAAAGGCTGATCGTAGCGAAGATCGATCCGAAAACTTTACCGCGATAAACTTGCGGCCGCCCAAAGGCGCGGAACAGACCCACCAGCAGCAGAGCGGCGCCGATCCCAAACAACAAAAGATTCGCCCACGGAAAATCGCGCGTCATCGGAAACTCCGCGAAAAATTCGTAACTAAACAGGCCGCCGACAGCGACAACGAAACCAACCCAGAGCGGCCAATTCCATTTCCGTTTCACAGACTCACGAATACCGAGTCAGCATTCGATTGCAAGATCGACATCGGTGCAGCCACGTTGCTATACGACGTCACACGGCCCACAGGGCCGTGGCTACAAAGAAACACGCTTGCGCTTTATCGAACTTTTCTGAAAGGTCTCCGCCAGTGGCGATTGTCGACACCGAGCAGGAGTATCCCGATATCGTCGGCGCACGACCGACCAATCCGCTCGCGGCGAACTTCAAACCGTTCATTCCGCCGTCGGTGCGTTTGCCAGAATTAACGCTGCCGCATCTCATTATCGGCACGCTTCTCGGAATCGTTTTTGGGGCGTCGTCGCTTTATCTTGTTCTCAAAGTGGGATTGACCGTGAGTGCGTCGATCCCGGTGGCCGTAATTTCGATCACGATCTTCCGACTCTTCGCCAAATTCGGATTTCGCGACGCGAACGTTTTGCAGAATAACATCGTCCAAACCGCGGGTTCGGCCGGCGAATCAATCGCGTTCGGTCTCGGCGTCACCATGCCCGCGATCATGATTCTCGGTTTCGATTTGGAAATTACCCGTGTCATGCTGGTCGCCATCCTGGGCGGTTTGTTGGGCATTCTCATGATGATCCCGTTGCGGCGCGCGTTGATCGTCGACCAACACGGCCTGCTCAAGTATCCCGAAGGCACCGCTTGCGCCGAAGTGTTGAAAGCAGCCGCTTCCAAAGAATCGCTCACCGTCGCCGACCAAACGCACACGACCACCGGTGCCGAGATTGTGAATGAAGAAGCAGCCGGTGGCGGCAAAGTGATCTTCTCCGGTTTCGGGATCGGCTTCGCTTACCAGTCGGTGATGGGTGCGTTCAAAATGTGGAAGAGCGATCCGGTCAAAGTGTTCGACGCTCCGTTCAAAGGCGGATCGATCTCAGCCACGATCGAGCCTGCGTTGCTCGGTGTTGGCTATATCATTGGACCACGCATCGCTTCGATCATGTGCGCGGGCGGCGTGCTCGCTTATCTCGTTTTGATTCCGGCGATCAAATTTTTCGGCGAACACGTGACCGGGGCGGTCGCTCCCGGAACAATTCCGATTTCGGAGATGAGCCCGGACCAAGTCCGCGGCGCTTATATTCTTTACATCGGCGCGGGCGCAGTTGCCGCCGGCGGCATCATCAGCCTAATTCGTTCGCTGCCCACGATCTGGCACGGTTTAAAAGGCGGGCTGGCCGATTTGCGCGGCGGCCACGCTGCGAGCTCGCGCGCGCCACGAACGGATCAGGACTTATCGATGAAGATTGTCATCGGTGGCGTCATCTTTCTCCTCCTTGTGATGATGGTCGCTCCGCAGTTGCATCTGCAATGGAATCTGCTCGGCGCACTTTTGATTGTCGCTTTCGGTTTTCTTTTCGTAACCGTTTCGTCGCGCCTGACCGGCGAAATCGGTTCATCTTCAAACCCGATTTCTGGAATGACGGTTGCAACGTTGTTGCTGACCTGCCTGGTTTTCCTGATCGTTGGCTGGACCGGGCCGCATTATTTTGTGACCGCGCTTTCGATCGGCGGAATTGTCTGCATCGCCGCGTCCAACGGAGGCACGACGTCGCAGGATTTGAAAACCGGTTTTCTGGTTGGATCGACACCGAAATTTCAACAAATCGCGATCCTCTGCGGCGCGCTTGCCTCCGCGATTGCCCTTGGCCCGATCCTGTTGATGCTAAATGATCGCAACAACGTGTATGTGCCGGTTCCGCCGAGCACCGAGTTGCATGCGCCGGCCGAAGAACTTGGCCGATCCGAAAAACTACAGGGGCCGCAAGGACAAACTGATCAGAACACATATCGGGTTTGGCAGCGGCTCGATCCCGGCGGTGGCGCCGCCCAGCGCTACCTGGTGAACGACCAAGGTGTGCCCGTTTACCTTGTCGATCCTGGAATCAACGGCACCCATAAAATACGACCCAACGGTTCCTCGGTAATGAAATTCGACGCGCCAAAAGCAACGCTAATGTCGTACATCATTAAAGGAATTCTCAGCCGCAAACTTCCGTGGGCACTTGTGTTACTTGGAGTAATGATCGCGATCGTGCTGGAGATGAGCGGGATTCCTTCGCTTGCGTTTGCGGTCGGCGTTTATCTTCCACTGGCTTCTTCCAGCCCAATTTTCATCGGCGGAATGATCCGCCTGCTCGTTGATCGCTACTTAAAAGTAAAATTCCGTCACAAGAATTTGTCCGACGTTGAACTGACTGCCGAAGGCGATAAAAGCCACGGTGTGTTGCTTGCCTCCGGATACATCGCCGGTGGTGCGCTGGCCGGCATCGTGATCGCGTTTATGGCCGGCGTGCCAAGCCTTGTCGATGTAAGCAAACGAATCGAGGATTGGTCCACCGCGAACAATCCCTTCTTCGATGGCGCGAACGCAAATCTCCTCGCTTTACTTCCATTCGCGGTCCTGTGCGCTCTGCTCTATCTCGTCGGCCGGGATGTGTTGCTCGCCGCTAGGCCGCGACACGGAAAACTTCAATAGGTTTCTACCGGCGAGCGCTTGCCGTCTTCGACGCTGCATTGTTTTGCGCGTTCTTCGCCCAAAGTCGCGACGCGCAATTCCCAAATCTCATTGTCGATCTTACGAAACGCCGCTTCGGAAAATTCGTGGGGCGGCGCGATCTTTTTCTTAAACCGCGCTACGCTTGAAAACGCGCGATCAATCTGCTCGCGGGGCAACGTGCGAAGGATCCGCTGCACGTTTTCGACTTCCGGAATCCGGTGGCAAATCATCACCAAATCGTTTCCGGCGCCGATCGCGAATCGAATCGTTTGTTCTAATCCGTATCCATTTAAAATCGCGCCCATGTCGAGATCATCGGTCATGACGAGGCCATCGAAGCCAAACTGGCTGCGAAGAAGATCGGTGATGACGCGCCGCGATAAGCTCGCTGGAGTTTTTTCCGGTTCGAGAGATGGATACCAGCCGTGACAAATCATCATGCTGTCGACCTTGTCGATTAACTTCCGAAACACCGCCAGCTCGTTCGCATCCAATTCTTCGCGCGCCCGATCGATCTTCGGCAGTTCGTAATGCGCGTCCGATCTCGCGGCCGAGTATCCGGGAAAATGTTTGCCGCAGCTCGCGATCCCCTGCTTTCGCATCGCGTCGTTGAAGGCTCCGGCATTACGCACGACCTGCTCAACTGTTTTGCCGTAACAGCGGCCGCGCAACGAATTGTCTGCGCTGTCGTCGAAAGAAATGTCGAGGACCGGACAAAGATCCAGATTGAATCCGAAAACGCGCAACAAACGTCCAGTGATGTCCCCATGCCGGCGGATAAGATCGACATCGTCCTTGTCGCGCAACTGCTGCGCGTTCGGCGGTTCGCTTCCGATCAATCGCAGGCGCGATACGCGCCCACCCTCCTGATCGATGGTGATGATCGGTTCCGTTTCGCTCAAATCGCGCAGGTCATCGATTAGTTTGCGCAATTGGGGTGCGCTTTCGATGTTGCGTCCGAAAAGAATGAACCCGCCAGGCTGCACCCGCCGGAACAACTCGGCGCTAGCGGCATCGAGTTCCTTTCCAGGAACACCACACAGTATCAGTTGACCGAGCGAACTGTCGTTCATAACTTCGCAACTTAGATGTCGATGCTGACGGTGCGAACGAAAAAGCGGTTGGAATGAGAAAAATCGGCATCTACGGCGGAACGTTCGATCCGATTCATCACGGCCATTTGATTCTTGCCCGACAAGCGTGCGAAGAGCTTGGACTCGACCAATTGATTTTTGTTCCGGCTGCGCTCTCCCCGTTTAAAAAAGCGGCATGCGCGACCGGCGAAGCGCGATTGTCGATGTTGCAAGCGGCCATTGAAGGCCAGGACGGATTTGCGGCTGACGACTGTGAATTAAAACGGCCGCCGCCTTCCTATAGCATCGACACCGTGCTGCAAATTCGTGAGCGCGAGCCAAAGAGCGAATTATTCTGGCTGATCGGTGCGGACAACGTGAGCGGATTAGATAAATGGCATCGTTCGGCCGAACTGAAGAAGCTCGTGCAATTCGTCGTGCTCAACCGCTCTTTCCGCGCGTTGAAGCAACCTTTTCCCGTCATTCAACGCAACATCGACATATCGGCGACTGAAATCCGAAACCGAGTTGCATCCGGCCGCCCCATCCGGTATCTCGTACCTCGGGCCGTGGAAGAAATTGTTCGCCGCGAAAATCTTTACCGGGAGCCAGCGACATAACTGCAAAACAGTTAGCCACGACCTGCGCCGAGCTTGCCTCGAACAAGAAGGCCGAAGAGATTGTCGTGCTCGATCTCGCCGGCATCTCCAGCTTCACCGATTTCTTCGTCATTTGCTCGGCAACGTCGGAGCCGCAACTCAAGGCCATTGCCAACGAGATTGAGACTCGATTACGAGATGATCATAATCTGCGCGCCGCCGCGATTGACGGCTTCCCGGCGAGTCAATGGATCGTCCTCGATTATCTCGAAGTCGTCATCCACATCTTCCATCGCGACAAGCGCGCGTTTTACTGTCTGGAAGATTTATGGGGCGACGCGCCACGGGTCGCATGGGAAGCGGCCGCCGCCAGCGCCAGCTGAGTTAGCGATCCGCCAATTATTTTGCTGAAGGCGAAGGCGTAACGCTCGCATCACCGGCTTGGGGCGATTTCACGTCCATCAGCTCCACTTCGAAGATCAGGGCCGAACTCGGTGGAATTCCAGGTCGACCTTGCTCGCCGTAGGCGAGATTCGCCGGGATGAAAAGTTGGAGCTTGGAGCCGACCTTCATCAACTGGAGGGCCTCGGTCCAGCCTTTGATGACACCGCTAACTGGAAACGTTGCCGGTTGACCGCGTTTATAAGAACTGTCGAATTCAGTTCCATCCGTCAACGTGCCTCGGTAATTGACCGTGACGGTGTCGCTACTTTTCGGCTGCGCGCCGCTGCCTTCTTTCAACACTTTGTACTGCAAACCGCTCCCGGTCGTTTTGACGCCTTCCTTTGTTTTGTTTGCGGCGAGAAATTTTTCCGCCTCAGCCGCGTTCTTTTGAGCGGTCTCTGTTAGTTTTTGTTGCATATCTTTTTCGAATGCCATCATTGTATCCCTGACTTCCTGCTCACTCATGAGCGGTTTTCTGCCGGACAGAGCGTCTTTGAATCCGGCCGTGAACGCGTCCTGGTTCACATCGACATTCTGCCGTTTGAAATTAAAACCAACGTTGAGGCCGATGGCGTAGCTGGCCTTGTCTTTTAACTCTTTCAGCTGAGGCGGTTTTTCTTCCGCCAACACGCTGACTGCGAAGGACAAAGCAACGGCGCTAAGTAGAATAGATTTCATAAAT
Source organism: Verrucomicrobiota bacterium (assembly GCA_003218705.1). GTDB lineage: Bacteria > Verrucomicrobiota > Verrucomicrobiia > Chthoniobacterales > UBA10450 > AV40. The sequence goes on from QHOI01000050.1 coordinate 34,326, forward strand.
TGAGATTGCGAATGTGATTGCGCTTTAATCTGGAACAGCGCAGAAAGTTGCAACGCTAGTGGAGAAACCGCGCTCGTCAACCCGGCATCGCACCGGCCGCATCTATGCGGTTTGCCTTCTCTTTATTGCAACCGCCGGGACGGATTGGGCCGCGGAACTGGTTCGTATCTCCGATGCCGACGCGCGTCGAATCGGAAAAAAGATTTGGCAAAACGAAAGTAACGGCACTGTGGCCGGCCTTACCGCCTGGAACGCAGGGGAAAATTTCGCTTCCCTTGGAATTGGTCATTTCATTTGGTATCCCCAAGGCGTGCACGGTCCGTTCGATGAAAGCTTCCCAAAACTCCTCGCGTTCGCGCGCGAACGGGACGTCGCAATTCCCGCGTGGCTCAACCAATCCTCCGCCTGTCCCTGGAACGCGCGCGCCGAATTTTCCGGCGCGCAGAATTCCGAGCAAATGCGCGAACTTCGGCAATTTTTATCGCGAACAATCGATCTTCAGGCGCAATTCATGGTTGCGCGTTTGCAACAATCGCTCGCCAAGATGCTCGACGAAGCCGCGCCTGCGGATCGCGCCAATGTGGAGCGCCAGTTTGCGCGCGTGGCGAGCACCCCGCACGGCTGTTATGCCCTGGTCGATTACGTGAACTTCAAGGGCGAAGGCGTTTTGCACACCGAACGTTATCGCGGCGAAGGCTGGGGATTACTGCAAGTGCTCGAACAAATGCACGGCAGCGAAAATGGTCCGAGCGCCGCGCGCGAATTTTCGAGTTCCGCGGCTGCAATGTTGCGCCGTCGTGTCCAGAATTCGCCGCCGGAACGACACGAGGCCCGTTGGTTGCCGGGCTGGCTCAATCGCGTTCACAGCTATAGCGAAAATTCATGAAACGAGTTTGCCTGACAACAATCATCGTCGTGGCAGCGGTCGCGCTCGCTGGATTGGCCAGAGCGCAATTGTTCGGGCCGAAAATGAAGAAACCGGGCGAGCTGATTCAAAAGCAAGCGCCGATGAAGGTGAACCAAGACTTGCTTAAGCAAGCGACGCCGGACATTGCCCACATCGTGGTTTCCATTCCAAAACAGCGCGCTTATCTCATGATTCGCGAGGAAATCGTCGCGGACGCGCCGGTTTCATCCGGCAAACGCGGACACGAAACGCCGCGCGGACACTTTACTGTCATGGAGAAGGATCCAAATCATCATTCCAGTCTCTACGGCGACTTCGTAGATGGTTCGGGTCGAGTGGTGCGTGCCGGTGTCAGCGCCCACATTGATTCTGCACCGAGCGGGACGCATTTTGCCGGCGCGGCAATGAAATGGTTTCTCCGTCTCACTGGCGAGGGAGTCGGGATGCACATCGGAATCTTGCCAGGATATCCCGCGTCGCACGGTTGCATTCGCGAATCGGTTGACGGCGCGAAATTGTTTTACGATCACGCCAAAGTCGGAACGCCGGTTGACGTCGGCGATTTTTAACTCAACCGATTTGTCATGTCGAGCGAAGTCGAGACATCTCTAAGTATTTCCGAGAAGATTGTCCCCGAATTTAACTGGCGGAGAAGTCGTAGTCAGTGCATCCACAGAAATAGTAAGAGATTCCTCGGCTTCGCTCGGAATGACAGCCGACCCTCACCTGGCGCTCCGCGCCTTCCTCTCCCTGGCCGGGGAGAGGAGTGAAGTGAGGGTGGACGCTGTGAGCACTACAGCGACCTTGATCACGAGATCAATTTGCGGCGCAGCATCTCGAATGCAGCTTGTGCGACGAGCTGCTTAAACGTCTCGCGGTCGCTTGGAAAAAATAATTTCTTAACTTTAATCTCTCTTTCAGACGCGAGTGCGACGTAAACCGTGCCGACCGGCTTCTCCCGCGAACCGCCACTCGGCCCGGCAACTCCAGTGGTCGCGAATG
>QHOI01000018.1 GCA_003218705.1 Verrucomicrobiota bacterium
GTATTCTCGGCCACAAAGAAGCGGTCAAGCTCGCCGCGTAAGAGCCACCCGCTCCAGCAAGATGGGACATCTTGCTCTTGACTGGTCACTCGTCACTGATCACTTATCACTCCGCTTGAAATGCGCGGTTAGCTCAGTGGTAGAGCACTACCTTGACACGGTAGGGGTCAGAGGTTCGAAACCTCTACCGCGCACCATTTTTCCTTCGCCATGCGCAGCCCATCTGAAATTCTAAAGAGCGCAATCGGTGCGGCAACGACAACACTGCAATCGATTGTCGATCTTGAATCGCAAGTCGCGAAGGCGGCCGACCTAATCGTCGACGGCCTAACGAATGGCAAAAAGGTGTTGGCTTGCGGTAACGGCGGCAGCGCCGCAGATGCGGCCGATTTTTGCACCGAACTGGCCTGTCGCTTTGTGGAAGATCGCCGGCCTTATCCGGCGATGAATCTTTCACAGGGCGGAAGCTTGCTCACTGCAACCGGCAACGACTACGGTTTCGAAGAAATTTTCGCGCGCCAAGTGCACGCATTTGGAGCCTCTGGCGACGTCCTTATCGCCATTAGCACCAGCGGCAAATCAAAGAACATCCAGCGCGCGATCGAAGAAGCGCGCCACCGAAAATTAAAGACAGCGGCACTTCTTGGCCGCGATGGCGGATCCGTGGCTGGCATTGCCGATGTCGATCTTATCGTGAAAGGCGATTCGACCGCTCGAATTCAGGAAGCGCACAAGTTCATTCTTCACGTGCTTTGCGAGATCTGCGAAGCGCGTTTGCCTCGGAAATAGCTCAGATTACACGGCCACCGCTTCCGCGGGCGTGCTGGAGGAGATGCGTTTACTTGATCGGTAGCGCCAAATCGCGAATGCCACGAACAGAAGGTCGAGAACCACGCCAATCGCGACATAGGTCTCGCCGCCGATCCCGAATCCGTACGAATGCAGGCCTTTACCGAGGACAAAGTTGACGCCATACCACGCCATCAACACCGCCAGGAAACAGACCACACTTGCCACTACCAGACCAAATTCAGTCCACCAGCCAGCCAATCGCCCGTGCAAAGTCGTTAGGTAACAAAGCAACGCGATCAGGGCCCAGGTTTCTTTCGGGTCCCAGCCCCAAAACCGGCCCCAGGAATAATTCGCCCAGACCCCGCCGAGAATCGTCCCGGTCGCGAGCAGCAAAACTCCAAGTTGCAGAACGCGATAAAGCCAAAAATGCATCGGCGCGTCCGCCCGCGCGACGGCTGGATTGCGCGCGTAGCGCCAAAGTAGGATGTGACCGAAGCCCATCGCCAACGCGAACGCCGCATAACTGAGCGTGATTGTTAAGACATGCACCGTCAGCCAAAAATTATCGCGTAACACGGGCACCAGCGGATCGATGTTCGACGGCATCGCGATCGGCATTTGGTGCACTAACAACAGCGCGATCAATGAGACCGGCAACGCGGCGAGCAAATAAACCGATGTCCGGTAACGCGCGAAAAAGATCATCCCGAAAAATGAAACCGCGAACGACACCCAAATGATCGATTCGTACATATTCGTCACCGGCGGCCGGCCGGCGATGAGGCAGCGCATCACGATTCCGCTGGCGTGAAAGGCGATAGCGAGGGACGCAATCGATACGCCGACAGTTCGAAGCAAGCGGCCGCCGCCACGCGCGTGCGCGACCAGCAGAATCAGAAACGCCAGTCCGTAGAACCAAATCGCGCGATAGAACGCTTCGAAATGATTGTAAAAATATTCCAGCCGCAGTTGTCGCTCTTGCGGATAAACGGATGGACTGAGGGCGTGCAAACTTTCACGGAGCCGGCTAGCGGCGCGACTGAAATTGAAGCCATCGGCCTGCACATAACTCGTGGCCATTGTTTGCAATTCGATCTGGACCGGCGCGAACTGCGTTTCGCTGTAGTACCGCGAAAACTCCGGGGGAACGACCCAAGGGTCGGTTTCGCTCTTCGACGCTGGAACAATCAGAAGCGCGCTTCCATTCATGACGTTCGCCAAAAGGGCGAGCCGATCGCTTACTGCCAGCGCCTCCTGTTGCACACGATCGAGCGTTTTCTCAGCGCGCTTCAAGGCGTGGGCTTGGTTTGTGAGCCGCTGCAATTCCGTTGAGGCAACCAATTGTTCAAACGAAAAACGGCGCTCGGTCTTATCGAGGCCGAGCTTTTCCTTAAGTTGGCCTAACGAGACCAGCACCATCGGCTCCGTCCGCCAATCGTGTGTTTCCAATGCGCCCGACAAAACGAAATCGTTCGCCTGCCATTTGCGTCCGGCTTTGCCAACATATGTCGATCTTCCGGTGATTCGAATCAGTGTCTCACGTGAAAAGGTGTCGATCGGTTTGCGCCGTCCACCGTCTTGGACCGCGAGCAACCCGAAGTGATGGAAATCAAGCCCGCTCGTGTCTGTGGACGGCGGCGGCGAGTTTCGCTCTTGGGCCATCGCGTCGAAATGCGTGATCGCAACCAGAAATGCCGCTATCAAGGCGAGGTGGAGATGTGTCACGCGCGAGCAATTTATCTGAGGGCGGAGGCAGCGACAAGCCCGCCATAAATCCCCTGGAATCGCCGTCCTTGGGAGGGCATGGCCCATCCGATGCTTCCACGGGCTTTATGCAGCTGGTTCCAAATAACATGCCGAAGCCGCGTTTGATCAGCTCGATCGATCCGGACGAGATCGTGTCAAGCGCTGATAGCGGCGGCTCCGTTTCTCTTTCAAACGGAACAGCCGCCCCATCCAACAATCGTCGCTGGCTTTACATTGGGATCTTCGTGGGCGCCGCGGCGCTGTCCATCTTTGCCCTTACTTTCGCTCAGCACGCAGGTAACCAAGGCAACCGTTTCGATTTTCCTACCTTCATTAAGGCGAGAACCCGCGATTTGACGGCCGCACCCGCTTCGGCTGCTTCTCCGGCGCCGATCGTGATCGAACTAAGCAATGACATGGTGCGCGTGAGCGCGATCTCACTCGGTCATCCACGACTTGCGATAATCAACGGCAAGGCAGTCACCGAAGGCGATGCAGTCACATTGCAGGCCCCAAAATCATCTATCGGCGTTACTCTGCGCATTGTCAGAATCGGCGATGGTTCGATCGATCTCTCGGATGGCCGGAAAATGTTCAGCGCCCGCCTGACCATTCCGTCGCCGCCGAAGCCGAAGGCGCCCTGATTGTTCGCCCCACCGAATCCGTCCTCCGGGCGGATCGTGTTTGCGTGTCGGTCATGGTCGCAAAACCGGACTTAGCCGCCTTCAAGTCGATCCCGACGGATTCGAGTGGCGCGGAGATCACCCTTTACGGTCGCGTTGAATACGATGGCCCATCCAAGTTCCGTTTTCTGCGTCTCGTCGGACGCAACGCGACCACCGATTCTGTGGGCAACGCCAGCGTGACCTGGTAACTCAACTGCGCTTTAGACTGCGCAGCTCGTTCAGCAAAAAGTTACCAACCCGCCGCCCGCGGTTCCGCAAGGTTCTCCAAATGCCGCGATCCACGAAATAGGTCAGAAGAATGCTGTCGCGCGTTTTCACCTCTGGTCCGACCGGCTTCGCCGAATGCCAGGTGTCATTCCAGACGGCAAAGGCATAACCGGTGTTTGGCGCGAATGGCATTTGCGTTCTTTTCGGTTTGCTCCCGTCCGGCAATTCTTCGTGAAAAATCGTGCCGATATGCGTATGGGAATTGTCGGACGGCAGGTAAAGCTGAACCGTGATTCCTTTCCAAAGACTGTCGGTGTGCTTGAAAACCCGGTAGCCGGGAATGTCGCGCGTGAGAATCGGCACCGGGTACATCCCGACGCTGGCGAAATTCTCTCCAAAGCGTCGCTTCAAACCTGGCGCGAGGTGCTGGATTAACGCGGCTTTTACTTCATCCGAACGCAGAACGCGCCCAACCACGTCCCAAACTACAAATTTTTCCGGCGGCAAATGGCGAATGTATTCCGGAAACAAATCAATCTTGGTCCGGGTCGGTTTTCCGTCCGGCCGGCTGCTTCCCACCTTGCTTTTGCCCGACATCGGCCGGTAATCGTTCTCGTCCGGCATCGTGCGCAACATCTCCGCGTAAAAGTCGGACGGGAAAACGCGATCGAACTCTAAATGATAAAACGGAACACCGCCCTCGCGCGCGTTTCGCACCGATTCTGCGACGAATTCAGTCAAGTCGTTGACTGACCACGATTGTTCCATTGATTTAATTGTTCCCATTTAACAATGAGCGGGACAATCGAAAATCGTTCGTGGATTTCACAATTCGGACGCTGGTTGGCTGAATTGGTTCTCGTCTTTGTTGGCGTTTATGCCGCTTTCTGGCTCAACAATTACGAACAGGGGAAGGAGCAAGCGAAACGACGCGATCAGATTCTCGCTTACCTGGAGCAACGGTTAGAGGACGGTATCAGCAGCGCCAAAATCGACGGCGCCAAGGAAGAAAAATTAGTTGCTGCGTTCAAACGTTCTCTCGACGCCGGTGAAATGCCGCCGTTGCACCCGTTTGCATTTTCGACCGATTACAATCCGGCAGACATCGCCACGTTGCTCCAATCAGGAGGGATCGAATTGCTGGATGTAAAGACCCTGACCGTACTCCGCCAACTCGAGTCGACGGTTCGCGGAGACTTGGCCGCGATGACGCATTTCGAAAAACTCAGCGACGAACTAATTGCGCCCAATCTCGACCAGGACATCTCCTTCTTTTATGACCCAACAACCAAAAAACTTCGGAAGCGCTCGAGCTAGTGGTAAAACTTTTTCATGACATGGACAAGACACAGACGGATTTGCTCCAGCAGATTCAAGCTGAACGGAAACGCCATTAACACGACCGCAACCATCCGATTTGTTGCGTCTCTTCTGCTGATTTTGGCTTCGAGCAGCGCTTTGGCGGCGGATTACCCGCCTCCGGTCGAAAGCGATTACACCGTTCGCGATTTCAAATTCGCTTCCGGTGAAAGCTTGCCGGAGCTGCGGATTCATTATCGGACGCTCGGCAAGATCGACAAAGACGACCAAGGCAAGACGCGCAATGCGATTTTGATCATGCACGGAACCACCGGCAGCGGTGCGCAATTTATTCGGCCGGAATTCGCAGGCGAACTTTTCGGAAAAGATCAACCGCTCGATGCGACAAAATTTTTCATCGTGCTCCCCGATGGAATCGGCCACGGCAAATCGAGCAAGCCGAGCGACGCTCTGCATGCGA
>QHOI01000077.1 GCA_003218705.1 Verrucomicrobiota bacterium
TCCGAAACCAATCGCCTTCGGAAAAACGCAAGGTTTGGGAAGATATGATGCAGGTTCTGGAGCGGCTCGAGAAACCGATCAGCGAAAAGCAGCGCAATTATTTTTTGTAAGGCGACCGATTATCGCGAAAGATCGCGGTAGAGCGACTCGATGCGCGATCGCGCACCGAATCCAAGAACGAGCGACACAACAATCGCGCGCACTTCGCGTCGTGGAACTTTAATGTGTCGCCGGAGCGCGGTTGCGCCGGCATCGCGCAAGACCGCAAGAGTGCGAGCCCCGATCAGCGCCGGAAGAACTGTCGCGATCCGAACGCGGCAGTTTCGAATCGCGCGGGCGTATTGTAATCCCGCCTCGATCCCCCGCTCTGCTTTCTCGCGCCACTTGCCATAGATTGGCTGAAATCGCTCCGGTTCGCGCAAAATTTGGGACGGCTCCATTGCGGCCACCGCGAGTTCATCGTCCGGAAAATAACACCGGCCCGCGCGAAGATCCGTGCCGGCATCGCGCAAGATGTTGATCAATTGCAGGCCCATGCCGTAACGTTTCGCCGTCGCGAGCATCTCGTCTTCACTTCGCGTGGCAAACTTTCGCAGGTGGCGAAAGCAAAGCCGGGTCCAAAATTCTCCCGCGCTGCCGGCGACGAGATAGGTGTATTCGTCGAGCTCAGCCGACGTTTCCAAGGCAACAATTCGCTTTGGATCTCGGAAACGCTCGAGGTCGAGGATTTGGCCACGGTTAATTAGTTCCAGCACTGTCCGGACTTCTTCGCGATCGAGGACGTCGCTTTGCTCGAGCCAATCCAGACATGGCTGCACCGATTTAATCAGCGCGCGCTCGGCTTTGTTTTTCTGCAACGGCGCGAGCGCCGCGCTCAGATCGACGATCGCATCGCCCAATGCCTCGCCCTGGATTCCACGCGCGAGCAGGCGCAATTTTTCGCTCCGCAATTCAATCGACAGCTCGGTCGTATCGGCGATCGTGTCTGATGCGCGCGCGAGCAAATAGCCCTGCGAAACCGGATCGCGCAGTTTTTTGGGCAGGAGCCGGATCGAAAGATAAAACGAGCGTGAGACCGACGCCAAAATCGATCCCCGCAAATCGGGAAGAGAAACGGCGGACTCTGGTTCCTGGCCGAATGAATCGTCAGCGGCCGACATTTTTTACCTCGATCCGGCTCATGTCTGAATCGCCAAGGCCAACCGTGGTGGCCGTTTGCACGTAACTCGCCAATCGACCGATGGGCTGGAAATTCTCTTTCGATCGCCATCCATCGAGTCGCTTCAGCGCCACCGTATCCAGCGCCACCGGATCTTTACTCGCGTAAAGCGTCGCGTGATGAAGGGCAAAGTTGGGTTGCGATTGCGGACCGCCGGCATATTGCGCCATCAGGCCGTCCATCACATTGAGAACAACTTTCTGCGAAATGACCGGATTACTGTAAATGATGGCCACGCTTTCCGCGCCAAAACCGGTGCCGAGCGCGAAGCGTCGCCAATTGTCGATGTTGGGGATGGTCATGTTGTAGAGACAACCGGCGATGCCGTTCGTGGTGCTGTTGCTCATCACCGGAATGTTGATGACTTTTGTCACCTGGCTCGAAAGGATGCGCGAAAAATGGCTGACGCTGCTTGTGTTTTCCGTGTCCGACAAAGGCACGCTCTTCCCCCCGTCGCTGATATAGTCGACGTCGCCCCAAACCAATTTTCCGAGGAGTGGCGCCGTCAAAGTTGCTTTTGGATCATAGCCATCCCGCGGCGGGATCGATTTTAATTCAAAACCGTCGCTCTTTTTGTAACCGGCGCCCTTTGTTCCTTCGAGCGAACGGTCCCAAACAATAATGCTGCTGCGCGGATGGCCCGCGGCCACTAAACCTTCTACCACCGCGGTCACGACGTCGTGATGAGTGGTAAACAGTTCCCCGCCGGCGGCGGAAATTTTGATTCCAATTTTGTCGTTAGGCGCAACCAGCGATCCCCACGCCTTGCCGACGTCCGGTTGACCCGTCACCGCTAGAACCAGCCGATCCACCATCGCTCGGACTGCGCGCGAATTGGTTTCGTAACCAACAATCGCGTCAGCGTCGTGGACCGCGTAGACTAGCGACTTCTCCGGCGAAGGCGACGGAACTTGCGCAAACGCACTGCCAATGGCGCAGAAGTGAACCAGAGCTACGTTTCGGATCGACAAGGAACATTGATTTTATGGCCGCAGCCGCGAATCACAACTCCGGAGCGACGGTTTCGCAGCGCGAACAAAACGAGACCGCGCTGTCGGACACGATCCGCCATATCTACGTCCATGTTCCCTTTTGTGCGCGGATTTGCCCGTACTGCGCGTTTTACAAAGAGTTGCTCGATCGTTCGCAAACGCCGCGATTTTGTGAGGCGCTTCTCGGGGAACTCCGGCAAGAGGCGCTCGCCACGGCGAGTCCGTCCGCTGGCGGACAAGATCGACCCGAAGAGAAGGCCGCGGATGAAGGAGCTGCCCGCCCTAGGCGGGTTCGGCGGCATCTTCTTCCATCGACAATTTATTTCGGTGGCGGCACACCGACCGCGCTGACCACGGCGCAATTGGAATTTCTTCTCGGCGGTTTACGGGACGCGCTCGACTTATCGAAACTGATCGAGTGGACGATGGAAGCAAACCCCGGAAGTGTGTCCGAGAGTAAAGCGGCGCTGTTGCGACGGCTCGGCATCACCCGAATCAGTCTCGGCATTCAATCCTGGGACGATGATTTGCTGAAATTGCTCGGCCGCGAACACAATGCAAAACAGGGCGAAGAGTCGTTCCAAATTTTGCGCAACGCCGGATTTTCCAACATCAACGTCGACCTGATGTTCGGGCTGCCCGGACAAACGATTCACCAATGGCGAAACACGTTGGAGCGATCCGTGTCGCTGAAGCCCGAACACATTTCGACTTATTGTCTGACTTACGAGGAAGACACGGAATTTTTTCTTCGGCTGGCGCGAGGCGAGTTTCGCCAGGACCCCGATACTGATTCCGAATTTTTTGAACTGACGATGTCGATCCTGGAGACGGCCGGCTACGAGCATTACGAAATCTCGAATTACGCACGACCGGGTTTTCGATCGGCGCACAATCGCGCGTATTGGTCAGGCTCGGATTATTTGGGGATTGGGCCGAGCGCCTTTTCCACGATTGGTATGACGCGATGGCAAAACATTTCAGACTTTCGCCGTTATGCGGACGCTGTTCTTTCCGAAAAATCAACGGTTTGCTCGGTCGAGCATCTCACATCGGAAATGAAACGCGCCGAGAGAATCGCGCTTGGATTACGAACCGCCGATGGTGCCCCGGCGCAATTGCTGGAGTCGTTTCCAGACGAAACGCGCGAGTTTATTAGACTGGGTTTGCTTCGGAGATCACGTGGCAATTTCCTTTTGACGCGCGCGGGAAAAGCTCTCGCCGATTCGGTGGCCGAGGCGTTCGTTTGATTTACTCAACCGCGCCATATCGCCGCTGACGTCGGCCGTATTCTTCTACCGCGGCAAACAAATCCTTTTTCGTAAAATCGGGCCACATCTTCTGAGTCACGTACATTTCGGTGTAGGAAAGTTGCCAGAGCAAAAAATTCGACAAACGCATCTCGCCGGAAGTGCGAATGAGGAGATCAGGATCCGGATAATATCGGGTGTAAAGATGTTTGCTGAACATCTCGACATCGATCATTCCCTTGTCGATGTGACCGAGCTCAATCGCGCGAAGCAGACTCTTGATCCCGTCGATAATCTCGAGTCGTCCGCCGTAACTCAGGGCCAGGATTAAAGTGACACCGGTATTTTTGGCGGTCGCTTCGATCGACTTGTGCAGCTGTTGCTGGCAGACCTCGGGCAAATCGGTCAGTCGTCCGATCGCTTGTAATCGAACATTTTTCTCGATCAGTTCCGGCGTTTTTTCCTTGAGGAACTTTTCCAAGAGCTTCATTAGCGCGAAAACTTCACTTTTCGGGCGCTGCCAGTTTTCGGCCGAAAAAGCGTAGAGAGTCAGGTATTCAACCTTCAATTCGGCGCAGCCCTCGACGCATTCGCGGGCGGCCCGCGCTCCTTTCTCGTGACCCCTGATCCGGGGCAGGCCTTGGGCTTTGGCCCAGCGACCGTTCCCATCCATAATGATCGCGATGTGCCGCGGGACGGATTTGGCACTTGGAGGCATCGTTAAAGAAAGATCGTCTGGGCGCGGGTGGGGCCGACGCTGACGATGGAAATCTTCGCGCCGGTGAGTTGGCCGAGCCGCTTGACGTAATTTCTTGCGGCCAGAGGAAGTTGCGAAAGTTTTTTCGCGGAAGTCGTAGATTGCTTCCAACCCGGCATCTCTTCATAGATCGGCTCGCAATTATCGAGTTGGACCGCGTCACAAGGTGGAACGTCGAGGCGCTTCCCGTTCAGCCGGTATCCGACGCAAATCCTGATCGGATCGACATCGTCCAGCCCGTCTAAATTCGTGATCGCCAGCTCATCGAGGCCGTTAATCATCGTGGCATAGCGGGTCGCCACGGAGTCGAACCATCCGCAGCGACGAGCCCGGCCGGTGGTGGCGCCGAACTCCCGGCCGAGGGAATGAAGTCTCTGCGCCAGACGTCGATCTTCGGTCGGTAACGGCCCCTCGCCTACCCGCGTCGTGTAAGCCTTCATTACCCCGACCACCTGATCCATTCGATGCGGCGGCACACCGGTTCCCGTGCACGCGCCACCGGCAGTGGTATTGGAAGAAGTCACGTACGGATAAGTGCCGTGGTCGATGTCGAGAAACGTGCCTTGCGCGCCCTCGAACAAAATCTCCTTCCCTTGCTCAAGCGCGCGATGCAGATAGACGACCGTGTTTGTGACAAACGGCCACAATTTCTCGCCGGCGGCGAGATAAGCCTCGTGGACTTCGCGATAGTTGATCGGCTTTGCGCCGAGCGCTTGCAGAATGCTGTTGTTCTCGCGGATCTTCGCTTGCAGTTTCTTTGCGAACAAGATCGGCTGCATCAAATCGGAAACCCGGAGACCGGTGCGCGCCGCTTTGTCGCCATAAGCCGGGCCGATCCCGCG
>QHOI01000078.1 GCA_003218705.1 Verrucomicrobiota bacterium
CATTTCAAGTAAGCTTACCATGATAAGCGTCTCCGTTGTCTCTCTCTGAGCAAGATGGAAGTTAAAGCGATCAGCATGACGACGGCGAGGAAGACAAAAGCCGTCCCGTATTGGACGCGCTCGGTGTATTCATTCTGCGGAATCTTTGAGCTGACCACGTAAATGTGATAAGGCAGCGCCATTACGCCTTGGAAAAAGAAATTAGTCCAGTGGCTCACCTGCCACGGCATTTCGTCGCGCATGGCGTAGGCAGCAGTGAACATGATTGGCGCCGTTTCGCCGGCGACCCGGGCGATCCCGAGGATCGAAGAGGTCAAAATTCCCGGCAACGCATACGGCAAGACATTTTTCCGGATGGTCTGCCACTTGGTCGCGCCGAGCGCGAGCGAGCCTTCGCGCAACCCCTGCGGCACCGCGCGCAATGATTCTTCGCTGGCAGTGATGATGGCCGGCAAGACCATCAAGCCGAGCGTGAACCAACCCGAGAGCAACGAAACATTCCAGCCAAAGAAGATCACGAACAACCCGAACCCGAAAAGCCCGAACACAATCGATGGCACCCCGGCCAGGTTGAGAATCGCGATACGAATCAGTCGAATGAAACGGCCATCGCGGCTGTACTCACTCAGATAAATTGCGCAGCTGATGCCGATGAAAAGCGCCAGCGTCATCGAACCGATCACGAGTAATGCCGTTCCGACAATGCAGGGCCAGATTCCGCCGGCGGAGTAAGAAACGCTGGTCACATCGACATCTTCCTTATGCGTTGTCTTCCAATCGCGGAATTCGCGATCGCTCAGCTCCATTTTTTTTCCCTGGTAATCGAAAACGTAGAGCGTTTGCGGCGGCTCGCTTAAGAATTTCAGATTAACGAACGGCGCGGTTCGCGTGAAAACGGTGCGGCCGCCTTTGATCCCAATATCGAGAAAAATGTAGGTCGCGCAGAGCAACACGAAATAGGTCCCGATCCGAAAGGCCCAGAAGAGCGCCGACTCCAGGAATTGGCTGCGGCGGCGATTTGATGCGGCGGCAATCATATCAACCGATACTCATCCGGTAACGCGCGACCAATCTTTGCGCGAGATAGTTGATCCCAAGAGTCAGCACAAAAAGAACGAGTCCGACCATGAAAAGAGCCCGATAATGGATGCTGCCACGCACTACTTCGCCCATTTCCTGCGCGATGATGCCGGTCATAGTGTGCACCGGTTGGAAAAACGCGCCGAGGCCCTGAGTAAAATCAGGGATCGCGATCCGATTTCCGGCGCAGAGTAGCACCACCATCGTCTCGCCAATGACCCGACCCAGGCCAAGCAACACCGCCGAAATAATTCCCGAAAGCGACGCCGGCACCAGCACCCGTGCGATCGTTTGTAGCCGATTCGCCCCCAGCGCGTAGGAAGCTTCTTTGAATCCGCGCGGGACATTGCGAAGCGCGTCTTCCGCCAAAGTGAAAATCGTTGGTACCGCCATGAGCGCGAGCAAAGAACCGGCAGTGAAAACGTTCAGGCGTTCGCTAATCGGAAAAAACGGCACCCATTTCATGAACGGCATTTGCGATAAGGCCCGCACCGCTTGACCGACAACCGCGATCCCAAAAAAACCGAGAACGACAGATGGAATCGCGGAGATGAATTCGATGTACGGTTTAATCAGGCTTTTCTCACCGCGAGCGGCCACTTCGCTGACATAAATCGCGGAACAAACTCCAAGCGGCACCGCGATCAGCAGCGCAACGGCCGCGACCATGATCGATCCGACGAGCAACGGAATAATTCCATACCAGTCCTGCCAAAAGCTGGCTGTAATCCAATTCGTACCGAAAAGGAACGAAGTAACCGCTCGATAAGCAGGCACTCGTTCATCCGGATTCCATTCATGCAGCTGCTGCGAGACTGCTGGAAATTGCGCGAGATAATCTCGCGTTCTCTTTTTCCAGCTTTCGAACAATCGCTGCGCTCTTGAAGCATTAAGAACAGGAGGCGCAGCCAGGAGATCGTCGATCTTGGCTTTCATCGCCGTTGCGATTGTCGGAAACTTATTATCAACCGAACGGAGCCCGGTCATCGCAACGTGCGGATCAACCGGCGCCGCGGCTGCCATTGGCGCTTCACCTTCAGCTGACGAGACCGCCGATGGAGTGCCGGCCGCGATCAAAGCTTCGCGCAATGCCAGCGCCTGATCGTTCGCATCCGAGACGAGCGCGTTCAGAAATTCGCCGCTGTCGCTAAATGCTGCGGCAAACTGATCGAAGACCTGGAGGCTGCCGCTGCTTGGAAAGGTTCGCGCTTCCTGCAGCCGGATCTCGCCCAGTTGGCGCGAAAGGGCCGCATGGGTTTGGGCTTGAGTGCGGATGATGTCCACATATTCCAAACCGGCGCGACGATAGAGCCGAAGGTTCGCCAGATTCTGGCCAAAAAATCCAAAGCCCTCGCGAAAGAGGAAAATTGTGATCAGCGCCAGGACAACGACTGCGACAAGCGCATTGCTGCCGAAGAACCCTTTGATCGCCGATTCTGTGGTTAGCCGATGACGGCGGGCGGCGGCGTTTTCCGACAAGATCGATCCCGCGGCCGCGGGACGGGCGACAGTTTCCACATTATCGACGATGCGGAACGCCGTCGCGGGCGGCAACGGATTTAATGTTACGATTCTGTGACAGCTGCGCGATCGGACGCCATTTTCAGAGGAAGAACGACGCGAACGGTCGTTCCCCGTCCAAGCTCGCTCTCAGCCTCGACCCGGCCGTCGTGCAGTTGGGCAATATGTTTCACAATCGCCAACCCAAGACCGGTGCTGCCGAGTTCGCGACTGCGCGCTTTGTCAGCGCGATAAAACCTCTCGAAGATGCGCGGCAAATCCTCCTGACTAATGCCGATACCATCATCGCTTACGCTCAGCGCGATCTGATCGCCGGCACGGTCCGCTTCGAGACGAATTTCACCGCTCTTACTCGAATATTTAACGGCATTATCGAGCAGATTATCGAAAACCTCCCTCAAGCGCGCTTCGTCCGCGCAGATTATCGGAACGATCTTGGCAACATCGACAACTGCCTTCAAATGCTTCGCGGCCAGCTTTTTCTTCCAATCGCGCACCAGACCGCTAAAGAATTGCGCCAGATCGATCGCACTTAATTGCAGGCTCGAGCTGCCCGACTCCAGTTGCGCGAGTGTCAGCAGATCGTTCGCCAATAACCCGAGGCGTTTCGAGTGTTGGTCCATTACTTCAAGAATTCGAGCGCATTCGGTGCGCGGCATTTTGGGATCGTCCAGTAACGTTTCGATGTAGCCGCGCAAGATCGACAACGGTGTGCGCAACTCATGCGAGACATTGGCGACGAAATCGCGGCGAATCTGGTCGGCACGCTTCAATTCGCTGATGTCGTGAAACAGAATAACTGCGCCTGTGACCTCGCCGTTATCGTTTCCCATCGGGACTGAAGTCATTTGAAATTCGCGCCTCCCGATTATAAGCTCGCCCTGGCTCGGGGCTCGCTCTCGGAACGTGTCTCCAACGATCTGTTCGAGGGCCGGATCGCGCACGCTTTCCAGAAGTGGAGCGCCTAAGGAGCCTTCGCCAACGGCGAACAATTCATGAAAAGCGCGATTCGCGAGCATGATCCGCCGGTCGCGGTCAACCACGAGCAAACCATCCTGCATCGCAGAAAAGATTGCTTTCTGTCCAGCCGCGCGTTCGCCGGCTTGCCGGTCAAGTTGTCGTTGTCGACTGAAGATATCTTCCAGCGCGACGCTCACGCGCTGCGCTTCTTTGCCGCCGTCGACCAAGAATGTTTGTGGTCGCTCGCCTCGCCCGATTTGGCGAACGAGCCGGTCGACCTGTCGCCAGGGCGCAATCCATTTGCGCCAGACCAGGTATATGATTGCAATTGTCGATCCAACAACCGCGCCAAGTAGAACCCAAAGCATGTGCCTCTACTTATCGCGCACCCGATAGCCAAAACCGCGCACCGTTTCGATCACGTCTCCCGCTTTCCCAAGCTTCTCGCGCAAGCGACGCACGTGGGTGTCGACCGTGCGGGTATCGATTACGCTTTCATAACCCCAAACTTCGTTCAGCAGACGATCGCGCTCCTGGACCCGGCCGCGCCGTTGCATCAAAGTTCGCAGAAGTTTGAACTCGAGGCTGGTGAGCTCCACCCGTTTGCCGTTTACCAGTACTTCGTGACAGGCCGGATCGATTGTAATCGGTCCAGCCGAGAGCCGATCGTCTGCTTCTTCAGTAGCGCCGCGTCGCAGGATCGCCTTGATCCGCAAAACAATCTCGCGGGGACTGAATGGTTTCGTCACGTAATCGTCCGCGCCGCATTCGAGGCCGACAACCCGGTCGATCTCCTCTGCCCTCGCGGTCAACATCAAAATTGGAATGTGGCGGGTCGCTGCCTCACTCTTTAGAATTTTGCAAACCTCAAGTCCGGGGATTTTCGGCAACATTAAATCGAGAATGATGAGGTCCGGCTTTTCCGCACGCGCTTTCGTCAGTCCAGTGGCGCCGTCGCCTGCCTTAGAAATGAGAAAGCCACCTGCTTTGCGCAGATTGAGCGTGAGAAGGTCGACAACGTCGTTTTCGTCTTCGACGATGAGAATTCGTTTGCTCGGCACCGCGTCCATGCGCGCGAGACGTTACTGAGGCGCTACTTCGATTCGCCCGCGACCGCAGGCTTCGCGCCAGCTTTTTCGTTTAGAAGCTGGGTAAATTCCTGAAGGCCGGAAACGATT
>QHOI01000079.1 GCA_003218705.1 Verrucomicrobiota bacterium
AATTCGTTCCGGCTTCAAGGACGCCAACGCGGAATCCGACCGTTAAATTCCTGATATGATGCGCCGACGTTGATTTGCATGTGCTCGTTGCCGACGCCGCCAGTGATGTAACTGCCAAACTCGTCGCCGCCGAATTTACCGCTGGAGTGCCCGTAATAGAAACCGATCTCGCCCCCGGTCCAAACCAACGACGCTCTTTCCGCGGCCAGCGCTTCAGGCGACGAATAATCTTTCCCATCTTTCGGATCTTTCACTGGCCCCGAGCCTGAGTTTCCTTTTTTCCGGGGCTGCGCGCTAGCCAATGCCATCGAAAAATTCGCGACCGGCGCCGTTCCCATTCGGCCGAGCGCGGTCGAGCCGGGCAAACGCCCGTCCAACAATTCCGTCATCGGCAGTTCGCGAACCAAAGCTGAACTATCGACGCTGGTAAAAATCTCGGGCCGATAAAACACAAACGTAGATGCCGAGTCGAACGGTTGCTGCGCCGCCAGCGGAAAGCAAAGCGCGATAAAGGCGGCGACCCCAAGAGTGCGCTTAAACATGGCAGAATTGAGAGCCGAAAACCTACAAACGCCAGCAAAATTTTGCATCTTAACCATTCAACATCCAAACCCCGCAACGGTTGCGCTATTCTCTCATTTTCCTTCGATGTGAAAACGGTGCAGGAGCCGGTGTGCAAACGGCCCAATCATCAGTCCTGCGATACCGACGAAAGCGAGTCCGGAGAACAATGCATAGCCGGATGCGAAAAGCTTTGCCGCGTCCGAATGGAGCGGATCGACCGGCCCCATGCCGCCCAAGATCATGGAGGCGTTGAGAAGCGAATCGATCCAGCTCAAGCCTCCAATGTAATGGTATCCAAACACGCCGAGGCCGAGAGCGATGCCAACCAGAAAAAGCGCGAGCAGCAAACGGCGAGCGACGCGCCGGGCGAATTTCGCGCGACTTAGCAGCGGATGATTTCGCTGTTCATACATCGGAAGTTCACCCTCTCGCGTCTTTCAATGATTCTCGAAAATCGCTTTTTATCTTAATTTCGATTCTGGGTCGAGGCTAGCGCAGTTCACCGTTCGAGTTGCCGGATCTTATCCGCAGTAATTGGATTTGGGTAGATCCGATAAATCTCCTGATATTCGCGGAGTGCTTCGCTTTTTTTCCCGGCCGAGTCGAGCGATTTGGCTCGCTTTAAATGCGTCTCGGCCTCGTTCTTTGATCGATCGCACAACGACAACACTGAAGTCAGATAGCGCGATAATGGTTTCTGATTATCAGCAGTCGGTTCATGATACCGCTTGAGAAAACCCGATAATTTCCTACGAGCGGCAGGCACGTCCTTGGCGGTTATGTCGCGCGCGGTTTCATCGACCAGAACCAGCGCTTCGACTGCTTCCATTTCGGCCAGGCATTCGTAAGCCGCTACTTCGTATCCTACCTTCGTGCGAAAATCGCGTGCTCCAGTCCCCAGGACAGTGACGCTGGCTGAGACTGGCGCTGGTAAATTTTGCACGGCTTCGAGCCGATCGATCTCGCGGAAATTTCCAGTCGCGTCACGGACCTGAGCAAGAACGGCTTCTGTCTGCTTTCTGAGTTCTTCAATCAGGCGACGCTTTCCGGTCGAATCGACTCGCGGTGGACTGGCGGCTGGCGGTGCGCTCTGCGCAATTGGCGACGTTGGCGACGGCGCAGGCTGTGGCGCTGTCTCAACGAGCGGCATCGAGGATCGTAACGGTGTCGGCGTTGATATCGGTGTGGGTGTTGGCGTAGGTCTTGGTGTTGATGTTGCTGTCGGAGTCGGCGACGGGGTTGCCGATGGCGATAGTGCTGGTACTGGCGTTAGCGTCGGCCTTGGTGACGGTGATGGCGACCGAAGTGGCGACGGGGATGGCGTTGGTGAAGGCCGCTCGACTATCGGTTCCTCAGTCGGCTGCGCCTCAGCGGCCGTGGATTGCGTCTTGGGTTTAGGAGCTGGCGTCCGCGTTGATCCGGGCTCCGACCAGTCGCCGACTTTTTCTCCATTGACGAAAGTGGTCTGCAACCTTGTTTGACCCTGTTCCCTGATTACCGGCCCATCAAACTTTCCGTGAACCATTCTACCGGTATAGCTGTTGACGAACTTTCCAAGTCGATACCATGTCAGGGTACCTTGTCCGGTCGCATATCCGTTTAAGTCCCGGAGGCCTGACCACGTTACTTCCTGGGCCACTTCACGCAGATTATTCCAAACGAGGGTTTTTCCGTCTTGTGTGCGCTGGTACCTCGCGCCATTCGCGCCGTTCGCAAACAACAAAAGGAGCGTAGCGCAAACAAGAAAGGATCGGGCGCTCACGGCAGGCTTCGTTTCAATTCGAGCCAGCACCCTTTAACGCATTCCGGAAATATTCAATCGTCTTCTTGATTCCTTCTTCGAACCGAACCTTCGGTTCCCAACCCAGAACTTTTTTCGCCCGCGAAATGTCCGGCTGCCGTACTTGCGGATCGTCCACTGGCAGCGGTTTATAGTCGATCGTCGATCTTGCACCGGTGATGCGAATGATTTCTTCGGCGAATTGCTTGATCGTCATCTCGCGTGGATTGCCGATGTTCACCGGCTCGTGAAAATCGCTCATCGCGAGCTTGAAAATTCCATCGATCAAATCCGCGACATAACAAAAAGAACGCGTCTGCGAGCCGTCACCGAAAACACTGAGTGGTTTGCCACTTAGTGCCTGGCCGATGAACGCCGGCACCACGCGACCGTCGCGCAAACGCATCCGCGGGCCGTAAGTGTTAAAGATGCGCACGATCCTGGTGTCGACCTTGTGGTAGCGGTGATACGCCATCGTCATCGCTTCGGCGAAGCGCTTGGCTTCATCATAAACGCCGCGCGGCCCGATCGGGTTGACGTTGCCCCAGTAATCTTCTTTTTGCGGGTGCACCAGCGGATCGCCGTAGCACTCCGATGTCGACGCCAGGATGAACGTCGCCTTTTTGTCCTTGGCCAGTCCGAGCGTGTTGTGGGTGCCGAGCGCCCCCACTTTCAACGTCGGGATCGGCAATTCGAGATAATCGATTGGGCTGGCCGGCGACGCGAAATGAAAAACGTAGTCGATTTTTTCGTTGGGCAAGAAAATGAAATTGGAAACGTTGTGTTTGACGAAATGGAAATCCTTATTGCCGGCGAGATGGCCGATGTTTGCCGGATTGCCGGTAACCAGGTTGTCGATCGCGATCACGCGGTGACCTTCGGAGAGAAGTCGATCGATCAGATGCGATCCCAAAAAACCTGCGCCTCCGGTAACAACCGAAACGGGTTTGGATTTTTTCTCAGCCATCGACGGGTTATCTAATTCCTAACCAATAAGTTGGCCAGAGCGATTTTGAATTTATCGTTGAACGTTGAGCGTTGAACGTTGAGCGTTGAGCCGCATGCGAATCCTATCCGGCATTCAACCCAGTGGCGTCCTTCACATCGGAAATTACTTCGGAATGATGCGGCCGGCGATCGAGCTCCAGAAGGAGGGCGAGACATTTTATTTTATCGCCGATTATCACGCCCTCACCAGTGTGCGCAATCCGGAAGCGCTCCGCGAAAATTCACGGCAAGTCGCGCTGGACTTTCTGGCCTGCGGTCTCGATCCCGAACGCGCCGCCCTTTTTCGACAATCGGACGTGCCGCAAGTCACCGAGCTGGCGTGGATTTTGTCGACCGTGGCGCCGATGGGACTTCTCGAGCGCGCGCATTCTTACAAAGACAAACTCGCCCGAGGCCTGGCGTCGACAGTGGGCCTGTTCAGTTATCCGGTGCTGATGGCGGCCGACATTTTGATTTACGACAGCGACGCCGTGCCGGTCGGCAAAGATCAAAAGCAGCATATCGAAATCACGCGCGATCTGGCGGTGAAGGTCAACGAAACATTCGGGCAAGTTTTTAAACTGCCGGAGCCGCGCATCAATCCCGACACCCAAGTGGTGCCCGGTCTCGACGGCCAAAAAATGAGCAAGAGCTACGGTAATAACATCGACATCTTCGGCGACGAAAAAGAAACCCGGAAACGGGTGATGAGCATCGTGACTGATTCCACTCCGGTGGAAGCGCCGAAAGATCCGGAAAGATCGACCATCATTCAGCTTTACTCACTCTTCGCCTCAAAAGACGAACTAGCGGACATGCGCGAACGATTTAAGAAAGGCGGGACCGGCTACGGCGATTTCAAAAAGGAGCTCTTCGAAAAGCTTTGGGAATATTTTTCGCCGATGCGGAAGCGCCGCGAAGAAATTTTGCGGGACAAATCGTACATCGACAAAGTTCTTGCCCGTGGCGCCAAGCGCGCCAACGGAATTGCCGATCAGGTGATGGAGCGCGTGCGCACCGCAGTCGGTCTCCGGTGATTACTGAGCGGCAACTCGATCGAGCTGGAGTTGTCGCTGATACAAAAAGAGCGGCAGACCGAGCGAAACGCCAACAAGCAGTGTCCCTATTGTTGGCAGCCAAAGGAGACGCATCCCCAGTCGCTTGCCTTCGCTTTGAATAAATGAAATCAGCACAACCGCCGAGACGATCACGTCCATCGCAAAGAAGGCGCTGATTCGGTTTGCGAAAAGATCACGAATGAACAACGGCATATTCAACGCGTGATGCTCCATGATCCACGGAAGGAATTGCGAATAAGGCAGAAGCAGTCCAATCAGACAGAAAACGAGATACAGGTAGCGCAGTTTCATTGGCCGATTTCTCGAAGAGTTCGCGATTGCCGTCCAGCTCATTCGCTTTGCGATTTCAATGACGAGCGGCGCACTCGGAAATACGACACGACCAAAACAGCAGCGAAAAGGACTGCAAGCCAACTGAGGAACTGCGTAACAGTCGCGCGAGCGATGAAATAGCGAGCTCGCGAGCCGGCCGCCAGCGTTGGGAACTTCGTTCTTAACACGCAAATTGCTGGCACTAATAAATAGAAGGCGAGAACGAGCAGCTCCCACGGATTGCGATTAGCAATTTCGCGCGCTGTTTCGCTAGCGACCGAGATTTCGTTCTCGTGTAGAAGTGCGCAAGGAATCTCGTAGTTATCGAGAAGCGACTTCGCCAACGCTGCCGTGTGCGGGTTCCACTAGGTGCGCACAGTCACCATGCGAAAATTGTATCGCAATCACGCACCAAATGAAGCGTTTGTTTCCGGAACACGCGTTTCTAGCGAGATCGCTATAATGTTTTTAGAAACTCAACGAGATCGCGTCGAAAACTGGTTTCAGCAGCGTTGTATCCTTGGCGGGTAAGACGTACCCGGCCGGTTCGGTCGAGAACCGCCAGCGCTGGCACTCCACTGAAAACCGAAACTGTCATGGGCTTTTCCTCCGGCATCGAAGGCAAGCGGCAGCTTCAGATGCCGTCTTTCCGCAAACGCGCG
>QHOI01000085.1 GCA_003218705.1 Verrucomicrobiota bacterium
TTCCGAGACGCGCTCGGTCGGGACGAGCACTTCGTAAATCAAATCGCCCATTTCCTCGGTTTTGACGCGCTTGTCGATGTTCTCCTTGACCTTGTTCTCTTGACCGGAGAGCACGTGCACCACGAACCATTGATCTTTGCCTGCGAGTGTTTGCGCCATAATCAGGTCCGAGCCGGACTGGCTGTCTTAACCGCGCGATCAGCGGAGATTCGCCTGTCCGTCAATTTTGGTTGAACTCTGGGTAACATACTCAGTGGAGCCGGGTAAAATAATGGACCGCGTTTACCAGAACGAAATCGAACAGCGCGACGTAGCCGCCGAGCAGAACCATCGACACAATCACAACAACGGTCGCATCAATCAGCTCCTTATATTTTTTGATCCCTTTTTCTTTCGGGTCCCACGGCCAGGAAGCCTTCTGAAGCTCCACCTTAACTTCGTTGACAAAGTTTTTCGTTTTGGCAATCACGGCGCGATGTCGATTTTGTAATTGTCGATCTTGCGGGCAAATCACGCCAGGAGGGACTCGAACCCCCAACAGGCGGTTTTGGAGACCGCTACTCTACCAATTGAGTTACTGGCGTAGGCTTCGCTAGTTTAGTCCAGAATATCGCTTACGCGACCCGCGCCGACGGTCTTGCCCCCTTCGCGAATAGCGAACCGAATCGTCTTCTCCATGGCGATGGGCGTAATCAGCTCCACCTCGATGGAGATGTTGTCGCCCGGCATCACCATTTCAACGCCTTCAGGCAATTTAACCGTGCCAGTAACATCAGTGGTGCGGAAATAAAATTGCGGCCGGTAATTCGTGAAGAACGGAGTGTGACGGCCGCCCTCCTCTTTGCTCAGCACGTAAACTTCCGCTTTGAATTTCTTATGCGGCGTAATCGAGCCGGGCTTGGCGATGACCTGGCCACGCTCGACGTCTTCCTTCTTCACGCCACGCAGCAGAATACCGACGTTGTCGCCGGCGCGCGCTTCATCGAGAAGTTTGCGGAACATTTCGATGTCGGTCGCAACCGTTTTCGCGGTCGGCTTGATTCCGACGATCTCGACTTCCTCCATTTTCTTGAGGATGCCGCGATCGACACGCCCGGTCGCGACAGTGCCGCGGCCTTCAATGTTGAACACGTCTTCGACCGCCATCATGAATGGCTGATCAATCGGACGCTCGGGGACCGGAATGTAATCATCAATCGCGGCCACGAGCGCGAGAACCTGCTTCTCCGCTTCGGCATCGCCGTTCAGCGCCTTAAGCGCGCTGCCTTTGACGATCGGGATTTTGTCTCCCGGAAATTCGTATTGCGTGAGCAGGTCGCGCACTTCCATCTCGACGAGGTCGAGAAGTTCGGGATCATCGACCATGTCCACTTTGTTCAAGAAGACAACGATCGAAGGCACACCCACCTGACGCGCGAGCAGAATGTGCTCGCGGGTCTGCGGCATCGGGCCATCCGCTGCGCTCACGACCAGAATGGCGCCGTCCATTTGGGCCGCGCCGGTAATCATGTTCTTGACGTAGTCGGCGTGACCGGGGCAATCGACGTGGGCATAGTGACGCTTATCGCTCGAATATTCCACGTGCGCTGTGTTGATCGTGATGCCGCGCTCTTTTTCCTCGGGGGCGTTATCGATTGATTCGTAGGCACGCACTTCGGCCATGCCTTTTTTAGCGAGCACGCTCGTAATGGCGGCCGTGAGCGTAGTCTTGCCGTGGTCCACGTGACCGATCGTGCCGACGTTTAAGTGCGGCTTGTCGCGTTTAAATGCTTCCTTTGCCATATCAATTCTCCTGTCGTGTTTTAATAAACCAAACTGCGTTTTTTTAAAAAACTGTCGTCCCTGTCGCGAGCCCAAACTGGAGCCCATGACCGGGATTGAACCGGTGACCTCGTCCTTACCAAGGACGTGCTCTACCAACTGAGCTACATGGGCCGGTTTGCCTCCCGCGTGTAGAACTAAAAGTCCCAAAGCCGCGTCAAATTGCTACGACCATGGGACCACCTCGTTCTCGCAAAAAGCGTCCGAAACGCTAACCACGCCCCCACCGGTGTCAAAGCAATTTTGTAGGGCTAAAGGCGTCCCTTTTCAGCGGATTCTGGAGCTGCTTATTTCCTCGGGTTTTCCACGGGTCATCAATCGGACGACCACCGCGATAATCACGAGGATCACCAGCGCGAAGAAAATCTTCGCCGGCGTGAAAATACTGCTTCCCGGTGTTGGGGTCGGTGTTGCTGGTGGCGCGTTTTTCGCCGCCAGTTGGTTCTGCGCATATTGCATCCGCTGGACCGTGTCGTAATCATCGGGCTTTATTTTCAGCGCTGCCTGATAATCGGCGATCGCCTTCTCATACTCCATCATCGCGGCAAACGTGGCGCCGCGCTTCACTAACGCATCCTCGTTATTCGGATTTTTTTGCAGGAGCGTCGTGTAATCTTCTACCGCCGCTGGAAAATTCTTCAGGTTCCGGTTCGCCCAGGCGCGCCGGTCATAATTTTGTGGATCGTTCGGATCTTTTTGGATCGCCACCGTAAAATCAGCGACCGCTTTATCCCACTGCGACAATCCAACGTAGGCAAAGCCACGGAATTTTATCGCCGAGGGATCGTCCGGTTTGAGCTCAAGGGCTTTGTTCGCGTCGGCCAACGCGGCGTCATATTGCCGTATTAAATCCTGGGTCTGCGAGCGCTCCGCGTAGCCCGCGGCATCTTTGGGGGCGAGTTCAATCTCCTTCGAGAAATCCGTGATCGCCGACGTATATTTCGCCGACGCGCCGGCCTGGTCTCCGGCCAGTTCTGCCGCCCTTGCCGCCGCGCGATAGGCGGTCCCACGATCGTGGTAACAACGCGGATCATCCGGCGCGCCTTCCACTGCTTTATTAAACTCCGCAATCGCTTGGTCGAATTGCTTCGCGTTAGCAAGCTCGATCCCTTTCATTCGGTGCGCGTCTGAGTCTCCTCCGCCGCGCTTCTTCGCACTGGCAACCGGCGCCGCGAAAAACAGCGCTGACAATAAAATCGATAAAGTGAGTGTTGTTCGAATTTTCATGTTCTCCTCCTCTCTCTGATTTTTGGCGATTAATGCCGCGCAAGCCAGCAAATTAAACTGCGAAATCGCGATGCCATGCCACAATCAGCCGCATGGAGCGAAACACCCGGCAACTTTCCCGAGGATACGCCGCGGTTTTCGCGACCGTCGGCATCTGGTCGCTGCCATCGCTTTTCCTATTCTATTTGAATCGCTTCTACGATCCCTGGTCGCAAAATTTTTACCGTTACGCCGTGGCCTGTCTCGCCATCGTCCCCTTTGTTCTATTTCAATTTCGGCGCGGACCGAAGATCGACATGCAGGCCGTCGGCCTTTGCTTGATTCCGTGTCTGCCAAATGTTGTCCACCAAATCACTCAGGTCGTCGCTCTGTTTTACATGGGACCAGGCGTCTACGCCATCTTCGCGCGGACATCGGTAATTTTTACGGCGCTGCTCGCGCTCGCCTTTTTTCCCGAGGAACGCTACCTGATTCGCCAATGGCAATTTCAACTCGGAACGCTGCTTGGATTGCTTGGCGCGTTCGGCGTGATCTGGTTTCAATCGAACGGCGAAGATCGACATATGGCCTGGCAGGGTCTGCTCATCGCATTCGTGGCCATCTTCTGCTGGGCGCTTTACGGTGTGCTCGTTAAACGTCCGTCCGCCAGGCTCGGTTCCATCCACAGCTTTGGAATAATCAGCCTGATCACTTCATTACTGCTCCTTCCGCTCACGTTCCTGTTCGGAAAAATCGGAACGCCGCTTGAGGTCACCGCCCACGTGAACCTCATTCTCATTATCTCGGCAGTTACCTGCATCACTCTCGCGCATGTTTTATATTACGTCGCCATTCAGGAAATCGGCGTCGCGTTGGCGCAAACACTTCAACTCCTCTGTCCGCTCGGCGCGCTCGCGCTCTCCGCTTGGATTTTCCACGAACGCCTCACCTCGGCCCAACTCATCAGCGCCGCCATACTCCTTATCGGTGCATTCCTGGCCATGCGCACCAAACCAATCGCCACTGCCGAGACCGCAGAAAATCTCTAGCGCAAGAACCAAATCGACTTTTACAGTGCCATCTGGCAGCGCAATGAATCTAAAATCGTATCTTAAATCGCGTCAGGCGACGATCGATCGGGCACTGGATCGATATCTGCCGAAGGAGAACGTCAAGCCAACGACGATCCACAAGGCGATGCGCTACAGTTTGTTCGCCGGCGGGAAACGGCTGCGGCCGATTCTTTGTCTCGCAGCGGCTGAGGCGTGCGGCGGCAAGATCGAAAATGCGCTTCCGCTCGCCTGCGCGATGGAATGCATCCACACCTATTCGCTCGTCCACGATGATCTGCCGAGCATGGACAATGACGATTTCCGCCGCGGCCGTCCGACCTGTCACAAAGTTTTCGGCGACGGTATCGCCGTTCTCGCCGGGGATGCGCTGCTCACGATCGCGTTCGAAATTGTTTCGAGCGCGAAGCCCACTTCTCGCTATGACATGTCGATCTTATTGCGCGAACTCGCGGTCGCTGCCGGCAGCCAAAAGCTGATCGCGGGACAAGTCGCCGATCTCGAAGGCGAAGGACAAAAGATCGACATGGCGGGTCTGCGTTACATTCACGAAAACAAGACTGCCGCGATTCTAACGACGTCGGTCCGACTCGGCGCGATGAGCGCAAACGCGAATCCGAAACGACTCAGCGCAATCACAAAATTTGGACGCGCGCTCGGTCTCGCGTTTCAAGTCGTCGACGATATTCTCGACGTCACCCAAACGAGCGAGAAACTTGGCAAGAGCGCGGGCAAAGATGTCGCAGCGCAAAAAGCGACTTATCCTGCCATCATTGGTTTGGAGAAATCGCGCGCGGAAGCGAAACGCCTCACGAAACAAGCGCACAGTGCATTGTCGACTTTCGGTGCAAAGGGCGACGCTCTCCACGCGCTCGCAAATTATCTCCTAGAGCGCGAATACTGATGCGCCGCTTAAACTTGACTGCTTTAAGCAGTCAAGTTTGCAGGAGGCGGCTGTCGAAAAGTTTACTGCAACGCGAGATTTGGATCGATCTCTTCGGTTACGTTCGAGCTGGCGCCATTGTCGAGTTTGAGCATCGCGGCAAAGGCGATCATCGCCGCGTTATCGGTGCACAACCACGGTTCGGCGGTTTTGAATTCAAGCCCGTGACGTTTGCACGCTTCGTCTAACTGCTTTCGCAGTACTCGATTGCAACTGACCCCGCCGCTGACCGTGACAAGATCGACATCGTGCTTTCTTGCGGCGGCGATTGTCTTGCGGACCAGAACATCGACAATCGCTTCCTGAACAGAGGCGCAAACGTCGGCCAGATCCTTCTCAGGCAATTTGTAGGGCGTCTGTGTCGGACGCCGTTCATCGTTTGGCGTTTCGCAGAAACGCCCTACAATTTTCGGCAGAAGATAGCGGACTGCCGTTTTCAGACCGCTGAAACTGAAATTTTCCGAGTCCGGCATGCTGCGTGGCAAATCGAAACGTTTGGGATCACCCTTTATCGCATGTTTTTCGATTTCAGGTCCGCCCGGATAACCGAGGACTAACAACTTCGCGATTTTGTCGAACGCTTCGCCGGCGGCATCGTCAACGGTGCGGCCAATGATCTGATAATCGCCCACGCGCCGAACCAAGATCGACATCGTATGTCCGCCGCTAACGATCAGCGAAACGTTCGGCCTGATTTCGGTTTCACCGAAAAATGGCGAGAGCAAATGGCCCTCGAGATGATTGATCGCGAGATACGGTTTGCCGAAACCGATCGCGAGGCCCTTTGCGATTGACGCACCGATCATTAATGAGCTGGCCAGACCGGGACCGCTGGTTGCGGCAAAGGCGTCGATCCGTGAGATGTCGATCTCTGCTTCGCGCGCGACGCGCTCGAGTAACCGCGGCGCGTGCACGAGATGATTGCGCGATGCAACTTCTGGCACAACGCCGCCGAATTTCTCGTGCTCGGCAATTTGGGACGCAACCTCGCTACCCAGTAATTTACGGTCGCGAAGAACGGCGACCGCCGTTTCATCGCACGAGGTTTCGAGCGCCAGTATTGTCACGGGACAATTCTAGCGGCGGTTGTGTCAACCGCCGAATTAAAACAGAAGGCGCTTGGCACAAGCGCCTCTACAGCTATTTCTTGATCGCCTCGCCCTTGGGCGCGTTTTGCTGTGCGTAAATCATCACGCCTTTGAGCGCGTCGATCGCGCGCAGCATCTGTGGATCCGTGCTTTTAATGAAATTCTTGTCTTCGTCCGGCTTAATCGTGTCGCCGCTGCTTCGCGCCGTGAAAAGCTGCCTTTCCTGCTCGACGCTCATCGGAACTCGAATGTTTGGCGTCACACCGTTGCCGTGAATGACTTGCTTACTCGGGGTGTAATATTTCGCGGTCGTAAATCGTAAGGCCGATCCATCGGGCAATTGCATCACATTTTGGACAGAGCCTTTTCCGAAAGTTGTTTCGCCCACGACAATCGCGCGATGCAAATCCTTGAGCGCGCCACTAACGATCTCGGCGCCGCTGGCGCTGCCTTCATTCACCAAAACCGCCATTGGAAAATGCGGCCGCTCCTTGGCTGCGCCGGACGTTGTGTAATCGCGCTGTTGCGATGCAACGCGACCCTGCGTTGAAACGACTTTCGTGCTCGGCGGTAGAAATTGCGCACACACGTCCACCGCGCTGTTCAGCAAACCGCCGGGATTATTGCGCAGATCGAGAATCAGCCCCTCCATCCCCTGCTTTTGCAATCCATCAAGGGCTCTCGACAATTCGTCCGCGGTCGGCTCGTTGAATTGAATTAACCTCACGTAGGCAATTTTGAATGGGCCGGTCAGATCGGGATCGAGCAGCCGCGCACCTTTGACGCTTTGCACTTTGATCTCGGCGCGCTCGAGCGCGTAATCCTTAACTTCCTTGGTCGATGGCCGAATTAAGGTCAGCGAAATCTTCTGCCCGGGTGCGCCGCGCAAATGATTGATCACGTCCTGCAGATCCATTCTGTCAGTCGACGCTCCATTGATTTTCAAAATCTGATCGCCGGAAAGAATTCCGGCCCGCGCCGCGGGCGCGTCTTCCATTGGCGTCACTACCGTTGGTAAACCATTCTTGATTGCGACTTCAATGCCCAGTCCGTTGAAGCGGCTGCGCGTGTCTTCTTGCATGTCGCGGAAATCGCTCGGGTCCATAAACTGGCTATGCGGATCGAGTGAACCCAGCATCCCCTTGAGCGCGGCCGTGATCAGGTCGTGGTAACTCGTTTTGTTTCCGTCGACGTAATCCTGGCGGATCAACTGGACTGCCTTCGCGAAGATGGCGATTTGTGAATAACCGCTGTCGTCGTCTTGATCGGCGCCGCGCAACGTGTGAAAGCCGATGCCGAAAAGCAGAGCGAGGAGCAACAGACCGAATACTCCGAAAAGGATACGGCGCTTCATCTTGGATTGGGCCTCAAACGGTCGGACATTCGCTCATCCAAAATTTTTGGCAACGTCCAAAGCGTCGTCTAAAGTGGCGCCGCCGTGTTCATTATTCGTCCAAGGAGATTTCTGGGCTGCGCTTTGGTGGCAGTCGCAACCTATTTGCCATTGGCGAGTGCGTTCGCGGTGCAAACTCCCGACTCAGAATACGAGGCAATCGCGGAAGAGTTCATTAAGGGCTATTTCGCCGCGCGGCCGCTTTTGGGCACGGCTATCGGCCTACATGAATACGATGGCAAGATCACGGATTACAGCCGGCTCGCGCTCGATGCCGAACTTTCCCGATTAAAACGGTTCGATGACCGGCTTCAGAAATTCGACCTCAACAAACTCAGCCAGCGGCAATCGATCGACCTGCGAATTCTGCAGGCCGCCATTCGCAACGAAATCTTCCAGCGTGAAGCGATGGCGATCTACGAGCGCAACCCAATTGTCTACGCCCGCGCGGCCGACGTGAACATTTATATCAAGCGCAACTTCGCGGCGTTGGAAGACCGCGTGCACAGCATTGTCGCAATCGAGTCGCAAGTACCAAACATTCTCATCGCTGCGAGAACCAATCTCGATCCGGTATTGCCAAAGCCGTACGTCGAGCTCGCGATTCGGGTCGCGAAAGGCTCGGCCGATTTTCTGCGGAAGAATCTGGTCGGAGCAGTCGTCGAACTCAGAGACGAACGGGTGCGGACCGAATTCCTGGAAGCAAATCGCAAGGCAGCGGCGGCACTGACTGATTATGCCGCCTGGCTCGAACGCGACAAATTGCCGAAAGCCACCACCGATTTTGCACTCGGCCAGCAAAAGTTCCAACGGCTCTTAAAGGAAACCGAACTTGTCGATCTTCCGCCCGAGAAAGTTCTCGAGACCGGCCTGACTCAAATGCACAAAGAGCAAAAAGCTTTCGCCGACGCCGCCAAGAGAATCGATTCGAACAAATCGGCGGTTGAAGTTTTCAAACAAATGCAAAGCGAGCATCCGACCCCGGAAAGTCTGCTGGCCGATATCGGTAAAGACCTCGAACAGATTCGAAAGTTTGTGGTGACGCGAAAGTTGGTCACGATTCCATCCGAAGTTCGAGCACGCGTGAAAGAGACGCCGCAGTATCGCCGCGCGACGTCTTTTGCGTCAATGGACACGCCGGGCGCATTCGAGAAGCGCGCGACCGAAGCCTATTATTATGTGACGCCGCCAGAGAGCGACTGGCCGCCGCTGCAAAAAGACGAATGGCTAACCGCATTCAACTTTTACAGCACCGACGTTGTTTCCATTCATGAGGTTTATCCCGGGCATTACGTCCAGTTCCTGCGTTTGAATGCTTCGCCCGCCAGCAAAGTGGAAAAAATTTTCGGAAGCTACGCTTTCATCGAAGGCTGGGCCCATTACTGCGAGAAAATGATGGTCGACGAAGGCTACGGCACAGTCGCCAACCCGAGTGAAGCTGACGAGAAACGCGCCGCA
>QHOI01000086.1 GCA_003218705.1 Verrucomicrobiota bacterium
CGGGCCCAATCAATTTCGCCGATCACGATTTCTTCCCGATCGACCGAACCTTTGGCGATGATCTCGCCGTCAGGTCCGCAAATGAAACTTTGCCCCCAAAATTCAATCCCGTCACCGCCAGCCGGCGCTTCGTGACCGACACGATTCGCCGCCGCCACGTAGCAGCCGTTCGCGATCGCGTGACTTCGCTGAATTGTTTCCCAAGCCGAATGTTGCGCCACGCCAAATTCCTTTTTCTCGCTCGGATGCCAGCCGATCGCCGTCGGATAAAAAATAATCTCGGCGCCACGCAA
This sequence comes from Verrucomicrobiota bacterium, assembly GCA_003218705.1. Classification (GTDB taxonomy): domain Bacteria; phylum Verrucomicrobiota; class Verrucomicrobiia; order Chthoniobacterales; family UBA10450; genus AV40. The sequence goes on from QHOI01000086.1 coordinate 294, forward strand.
TGCCGTCAGCCGTGCCGCCTCCGGATACCATTGGTCCCAGCAAACGCAGACACCGATCTTGCCGCGCTTTGTTTCCCAGGCCTGAAAACCGAGGTCGCCCGGCGTGAAATAAAACTTCTCGTGATACAACGGATCGTCCGGGATGTGCATCTTGCGATATTTCCCGAGAAATTTTCCGTTCGCGTCAATAATTGCGGCGGTGTTGTGATAAACGCCCGCCCGGCGTTTCTCGAAAAGCGACGCGACAATCGCGACCCCGAGCTCGCCCGCCAATTCCGACAGCGTAGTTGTCGACGTTCCGGGAATTTCTTCGGCCAGTTCGAAGTTTTTGTGGTCTTCGGTCTGGCAAAAATATTGTGAGCGAAAGAGTTCCGGCAGACAAACAATCGCGGCGCCTTTTTTAGCGGCGGCGCGAATGAAATCGAGCGCCCGGGCGAAATTTTTCTCCGGATCAGTACCGCAGCGCATCTGCACGAGCGCGACTTTTGTTTTTTCTTTTGTCATGTCGACCGAACTGGAGACATCTCTAAATATTTCTGAAACAGTAAGAGATTCCTCGACTTCGCTCGGAATGACAAGGGCGGCGGCTACTTCACCGAATCGGCCGGCACGATGTCGATCTTCTCAATAACGACGCGCGTCGTTGGTTTGCTGTTTTCGCCCATGCTGTTTCTGGTCACCGGCGTGTCGCCGATTTTTGCGAGCACGTCGTCGCCTTTGATCAATTTACCGAAGGTCGTGTATTGGTGATCGAGCCGCGGCACCGGCGCCAGACAGATGAAAAATTGTGAACCGGCCGAGTCCGGATCGGGCTCGCGCGCCATCGAAATTACGCCGCGTTCGTGCGGATGATCGTTGAATTCGGCTTTGATCTTGTAGCCCGGGCCGCCTTCGCCGTAGCGATTTTCCTTCGCCGGATCTTTGGAATTCGGATCGCCGCCCTGGATCATGAATCCCTTCACAATCCGATGGAAAATCGTCCCGTTGTAAAAACCGGCCCGCGCGAGCTTCTTGAAATTGTCGATCGTGTTCGATGCAGCGTCAGTCCAAAACTGCACGACCATATCGCCGCCGCTCGTTTTAATCACTGCCACTTCGTTTGTAGCATTCATCGGATTGCTCTCCTTCTGCTGTTCTTCTGCTGCAAATAGTGCGGAACTTAATAAAAAGACCGCTAAGATCGACATCTTCATTTTTCTTCTTAGCGGCGGTCTATCGCGGTCGCAAATTTTCAAACGCTGGAGTGATATTCCTGCAAACTGCGCACCTGCAGTTTGCTCTTTTGTAAAGAGCGAATTCCGTTCGCGCTCGCCTGCGCCGCGCGCACTGTCGTCATGATCGGGATTTTTTGCGCCAGCGCGGCGTTGCGAATCGTCACCTCGTGTTCCCGCGGGATTTTGCCGCTCGGTGTGTTGATAATGAAGCTGATATCGCCGTTTTTGATTCGATCGAGCACGTTTGGCCGTCCTTCGTGCAACTTGAAAACTTTTTTTACTTTGATTTTTGCTTCTAGCAGCGCTTCGGCCGTTCCGCTCGTTGAAATAATCCCGAAGCCGAGCTTCACGAATTCGCGCGCGACCGGAATGACAGATTCCTTATCGGAGTCCTTCACACTGATGAAGACGTTCCCCTTTTTCGGCAACGGCGGCGGCGCGGCCATCTGCGATTTGGCGTAGGCCAATCCCAGATCGACATCCATGCCCATCACTTCGCCGGTCGACTTCATTTCCGGGCCCAACGAAATGTCGACGCCTTGGTAACGCAGAAACGGGAAGACGGCTTCTTTCACCGAGAAATGTTTGGGCACGATTTCCTTGGTCATGCCAAGCTCGCGCAACGTTTTGCCGGCCATAATCTTCGCCGCCAGTTTCGCCAGCGGTAGACCGATCGCCTTGCTCACAAATGGAACGGTGCGCGAGGCGCGCGGATTCACTTCCAGCACGTAAACGTCTTCACCTTTGACGGCAAATTGCACGTTCATCAGGCCGCGCACGTTCAACTCGCGCGCCATCGCCTTGGTGGCGGACGCTATTTCGGCGAGCACTTTCTGTGACAAAGAAAACGTCGGGATCACGCAGGCGCTGTCACCGCTGTGGATACCGGCTTCCTCGATGTGCTCCATGATCGCGCCGATCACGGTCGTTTCACCGTCCGAAATGCAATCGACATCCACCTCGATCGCATCTTCGAGAAAGCGATCGACCAGCACGGGACGATCCGGCGTTACCTCGATTGCGCTCGCCATGTAGCGACGCAGATCCGGTTCATTGTAAACGAGCTCCATCGCGCGGCCGCCGAGCACGAACGATGGGCGGACCAGCACCGGATAACCGATTTTCGTCGCGATCTGAACCGCTTCGTTCGTGCTCACCGCTGATCCGCTCGGTGTCTGGCGTAAACCAAGTTTGTCGAGCATCGCCGCGAACAATTTTCGATCTTCCGCGGTTTCGATGCTCTCCGGCTGAGTCCCGAGGATTGGAACGCCCGCCGCTTTTAATCCATCCGCGAGATTCAGCGGGGTTTGTCCGCCGAATTGAACGACGACGCCTTCCGGTTTTTCCTGCTCATAGATATTGAGCACGTCCTCGAGCGTGAGTGGCTCGAAGTAAAGTTTGTCGCTGGTGTCGTAATCGGTCGAAACCGTTTCCGGATTCGAATTGACCATGATCGTTTCGAACCCGAGCTCGCGCAGTGCGAAGGCGGCGTGCACGCAACAGTAATCAAACTCAATCCCCTGGCCGATCCGGTTCGGTCCGCCGCCGAGAATCATCACCTTGCGTTTGCCACTCTCGCGCCGCTCGTTCTCGTCGCCGTAAGTCGAGTAATAATACGGCGTGTAAGCTTCGAACTCCGCCGCGCAGGTATCGACCAGCCGATAAGTCGGCAAGATCGACAATTGTTTTCGGGCGGCCCGCACCCCGGCCGGCTTCAACGAATTGGCGTAGCCGAGTTGGTTGTCGGAAAAGCCAAGTTTTTTTGCACGCAAAAGTTCATCGCCATTTCCAAAGATCTCGGGCGCAATCTGGTCGGCCGTGAGCGTTACCGCCCATGGTTCAGTCATCACGCGAATGCTGTGACTGGCGAGAGCGGATTGCTCGATCTGCTTTTGTGTCACCACAATCTGCTCAAGGTTTCGGAGAAACCACTTGTCGATCTTGGTTAGGTCGTAAATCTCGTCGATCGATGCGCCTTTTTGGAATGCCTGCGCAAGATAGAAGATTCGTTCGGCGTTCGGGATCGCCAGTTTCAAGCGTAACGTTTCAAGATCGACATCTTTGTCGGCGCCGTCGCCGCAAAGTCCGAAACGCTTGATCTCCAAACTTCGCAGCGCCTTTTGCAGCGCTTCCTTAAACGTCCGGCCGATCGCCATCGCTTCGCCGACGCTTTTCATCTGCGTGGTCAGCGTTGAATCGGCCTGCGGAAATTTCTCGAACGTGAACCGCGGCACTTTGACCACGCAGTAATCGATCGTCGGCTCGAAGCAGGCCGGCGTTTCGCGGGTGATATCGTTCTTGATTTCGTCCAGCGTGTAACCGACCGCCAGCTTGGCCGCGATTTTTGCAATCGGAAAGCCGGTCGCTTTGCTCGCGAGCGCGCTTGAGCGCGACACCCGCGGATTCATCTCGATCACGACCATCCGACCGTTGTCCGGATGGACCGCGAATTGAATGTTCGACCCGCCCGTCTCGACGCCGATCTCGCGAATGACCGCGAACGCGGCGTCGCGCATCATTTGGTATTCTTTGTCGGTGAGCGTTTGCACCGGCGCGACCGTGATCGAGTCGCCGGTGTGCACGCCCATCGGGTCGAAATTTTCAATCGAACAAACAACGACGCAGTTGTCCATCCGGTCGCGCATCACTTCCATTTCAAATTCTTTCCAGCCGACGAGCGATTCTTCGATCAACACTTCGTTCACCGGAGACATGGCGAGACCGCGACCGGCGATCTGATCCAGCTCGTCCGGGTTGTAGGCGATACCGCCGCCACTGCCGCCGAGAGTGAAGGCCGGCCGGATGATGAGCGGGAAAGTTCCGATCTCTTTCGCAATGCGGCCCACGTCGGCAAGCAAGCGCGCCACGCCCGAGCGCGGCACGTCGAGACCGATCCGCAGCATGGCTTCCTTGAACAATTGTCGATCTTCGCCTTTCGCGATCGCTTTCGCGTTGGCGCCGATCAATTTTACTTTGTGCCGAGCGAGTGCGCCGTTACGATAAAGCTCCATCGCCGCATTCAACGCCGTCTGCCCGCCCATCGTTGGCAGAAGCGCGTCCGGTCTTTCTCGAGCAATGATGGCTTCGATCACTTCCGCCGTGATCGGCTCGATGTAAGTGCGATCGGCGAACTCCGGATCGGTCATGATTGTGGCCGGGTTCGAATTCACCAGCACGACCTGGTAACCTTCCTCCCGCAGCGCCTTGCACGCTTGCACGCCGGAATAGTCAAATTCGCAGCCCTGCCCGATCACGATTGGACCGGAGCCAATTAAGAGAATTTTCTTGAGATCGTTGTTCCGCGGCATTTGCGCAGCGCGCAGGATAAACTAAATCGGGCGAACTTCACGCCGGAACTCTTATTTCGTCTGATAC
>QHOI01000087.1 GCA_003218705.1 Verrucomicrobiota bacterium
TTCACATCTTCGGCTGGGTCACAACCGCTGGCATCGTCGTCTTGATCGTTGCCTCTATTCGTTTCATAAGGCTTCCCGGCCATGGATTTTGGTTTCGCGCGCACGCAATCCTGCTTGCTCTCGGCGGAATCGCCTTCGGATTATTTTGCTGGCAATATCACTTGCTGGACGCGTCGCTGAAATTCTAATCGGCACCGCACCGGTTATGAACTTCACCCGACCGAGAATTTTAATCGCCATCAGCGTCGTGACGTTCCGCGCGGCGCTATTTGCTTATGGACCTACCGGTCACGAAATCGTCGGCGGAATCGCGGACAAGTTGATCGCCAGTACACCGGCCGCTGAAAAGATCTACACTTTGACGGACGGCATTACCCTCGAGCGCGCGTCCGTCATGGCCGACGAAATCAGAGCCTGGGACAAGAACGGCGTCGAGGATTTGGGGGCTTTTCCGCACTACCGCGACCACCCGGCCATCGACAAGCAGCTGCGCGATTTTTGGCGAGCGAATCCACCGACCCAGGACCTGAAGTCACCGGCGCCGTCACATCACTGGTTTCATTACACCGACGTGCCGATTCTCAACGCCCAAAAGTACGCCGACGGAAAAACTGGTCGCAGCCAATGGGACGTCGTCCACATGATCTCCTATTGCGTCGATGTTTTGCGCGGCGAAATCCCGGAAAATAATGCGCGCAAGATCACCAAACCGGTCGCGGTGATCCTGCTGGCGCACTACGTCGGTGACATTCACCAGCCACTTCATGTCGGCGCGGAATACTTCAATCAATCCGGGCAAGCAGTCGATCCCGATAAAAATCAGCCCGGGATCGAAGACGAAGGCGGCAACACGTTCATGCTGCGGTTGATTCGCGGCAATCCGGAGGAAATGGCTCACCGCGGACTGAAACTGCACGGGTTTTGGGACCAGGACGCCGTGATGGCAAATTTACCGCCGTTGTCACCGACGCTTTCCAAGGAGGAGCGCTATCGGAAAATTGATCAGGCGAAACGAAAGTTGATCGATCACTTGGTGAAAGAACAACCGACGAACTGGCGCGCGCCGGCCAACGTTGCTTTAAAAAATTACGGCGAATTCTGGGCCGACGATATTTTGCCGCTGGCGCGCGAAGCTCATGAGCGACTGCAATTCGTCAATGTCCATGAGATTGTCGATCAGGATCGCAAGGTGATGGCCGGCGATGCGCGCGAAAGGAACGCGCCTGACCACGTCGGCTACGCCGATTGGTCGGCCAAGACTGTCCTCGAAGAATTGCACAAGGCCGGTTGGCGTCTGGCCGATCTTCTTCAACAAGCGCTAACATCGACATCGACGACTTCAGCAGCGCCGGACTCGTCCCGTGGCGAGCTCGGACAAAAGAAAATCGTCAAACAAACTCTGCGCTGACGATTAAGTCTCCGTCTTTGCTTTGTCTTTCTCGCCTTTGCACTCCGCCTTGAACTTGGCGAACTGCTCTTTGTTCAGGATGGTTTTCGCCTCCTGCCTGTACTTGGCTTCGCTTGCTTCAGAGCAACCAGCTTTGTGGTGCTCTTCCATCGCCGCGTCCATCTTTGTTTTTTGATCAGGCGTCAGGTTGAGACTCGCCAGTGAAACCGTGCAGGCCGGTTTCGCCTCGTTTCCAACTTTCTTGGTGCACTCGCCATGTTCTCCCGCGAACAGCGTGCCCGCTGCAAACATTCCCGCCACTACCAACGCAATGAATTTGGTCATAGTGCAACGTCAGACACCCGCTTACGCGGTGTCGTTCAAATTCAAACGCTAGATCACCCTCACCTCAATCCTCTCCCTGGTAGGGAGAGGAAGTCGCGCAGCGGCAGCTGAGGGTCGAATTTTTGACTTACGCTTCGGTTTTCTTCACCGATTTATTGCACTCGGCTTTTAACTTGGCGTACTGATCTTTCGAAAGAATGCCTTCAGCTTTCTTGAGAAACGCTTGCCTGCTTTCTTTCGTGCAACCCACTTTCATGCACTCAGACTGCCACGCTTCGATCTTGCTCTTCTGGTCCGCGGTCAGATTCAGACTTGCCAGATTCGCGCACGATTTCTGATTCGACGCGTTCTTCGCGCAACATGCCATGTCGCCTGCTTTGTCTTTTGCGAACGCGGGCAACGCCACCAGCATCGCCGCCGCTATGACTATTGTTCCGATAATTTTAACCATGATGACCAGTCAGACATACGCATTCGATCCGATGTTCAAACTGGCTGCCGAAAAAGACGAAGCGTTGTAGCAGCGCTTGTTCTCAAGCACCGGTGTGAGCCGCACAGGCATTTAAATAGACAGGCGTTCGCCCCGGCGAGCACCTCTACAACATCTTGTTTACGATCAGCCGGTCTTTGTTCTTTCAGCGGAAAATTCGACCGGATCCTGCTGAAAGTAATGCTGCAGTTCCGAGTACAGTCTTGGGTGGCGAGCGCGAAACATTATCGGCCGCTCAAAAAAAGCCTCGACCGACACCGCGAAAAATTCTGCTGGATTCGTCGCGCCATAAGTATCGAGCAATGTCGGAATGCCGGTTTCATCAGCAGCGCGGAGCGATGCAAACTCGGTTCTCATCACTTCGCGCCAGGCCAACTGCTGTCTGCGCGTCGCCAGCGCCGGCGTGCCATCGGCCGCTAAATTCTCGTAGTCGAGTTGGTGAGCAAATTCGTGCAGGACAACATTCTTACCGTCGGAAGGATCAGCTGCTCCGGTCTTCACCGCGTCCCACGCCAGCACCATTGATCCCATTGTGCGGCCAGTCTCGCCTAGTCGAGACATTCTCCCCTCCTCCCAAACCGGGCCTTCAATCGGCCGTTGTTCGTCTACCATATAGGTCGAGGGGTAAACGAGAATGGTAACCAGCCGTGGAAAACAGTCAGTCCGGCGCCGCAGCAAGAGAAGACAAGCCTGCGCTGCGATCGTCATTCGAATCTCATCATCTATTTCCAGGCCGGCACAACCTTCGAAGCGCTTTTCTGCCAGAAAAACCTGAATGTGATCGAGAAGTTCCGCCTGGTCCGCCGCCGAAAGTCGGGCAAAGAACGTAACTCTCCGTTTGATTATCTTCAGCCACTCATTCGGGAAAGGCCGCGCCTTAAGTTGCTTTCGGCGTCGTTCTTTCAAAAAGCCAAAGATCACAGGTAACGGTAATGTCTCGTCGAACGGATGCTTATTGAAAGTGGGAAATAATCGCTTGAGACGCCGTCTTGGACCGCCGAATCGATTCATTGCGGGGAGGACACGGCAGAGGGATATTGACTTCGGGCGTGATTTGAAAAGAATTATCGGAAACGAAAAATAGCAGGAGGAAGCGTATGAAAATTGGCGACACGGCACCGGACTTCCAGGCAGAAACAACCGAGGGAAAGATCAATTTCCACGATTGGGTCGGTAACTCCTGGGCGGTCTTATTTTCGCACCCAAAGGATTTTACTCCGGTGTGCACGACCGAGCTCGGATACATGGCGAAGATCAAATCGGAGTTCGATCGAAGGAACGTCAAGGTGATCGGATTGTCAGTTGATTCCACCGGCGATCATGAAGGCTGGGCGAAAGACATCGAAGAGACGCAGGGACACGCCCCGAATTACCCGATCATTGGCGACTCCGACTTCAAGATTTCGAAGCTCTACGGGATGTTGCCGGCCGAAGTTGCGGGCGACCCGAAGAAGCGCACGCCGGCCGACAACGCGACCGTGCGCAATGTTTACGTGGTCGGTCCGGACAAGAAGATCAAGCTCGTCCTTATTTACCCCATGACCACGGGCCGGAACTTCGATGAAGTGCTCCGAGTGATCGATTCCTTACAATTGACGGCGAAGCATCAGGTGGCCACACCGGTAAATTGGAAGCCGGGCGAAGACGTGATCATCGCCGGCTCGGTCTCCAATGATGAGGCGAAGAAGCGGTATCCCGAAGGTTGGAAGGCGCCCAAACCGTACATTCGGATCGTGCCGCAGCCGAAATAGGCGGTTTCCCTCACCTCAATCGCAGCTCAGCAGCTGAGGGTCGCTTTTCGTCTCGCGTTTCCTTCTCATTCACGTTAGGACTTCGTCCGGAGGTCTTGCCATGAACACACTCTCAATCTCTCGCCGTAAATTTGCGCATTTGTTAGGCGTTGGTGCCGCCGCCGCGATTGTTCGACCGCGATTCTCGGTAGCAACAGAACGTCCGTCGGCTAAAACCGCCCCAACCGGCTCGGTTGTCGTGCGCCTCAGCGCGAACGAAAATCCGTACGGACCGTCATCGCAGGCGCACGCCGCGATGAATAATTCGTTCGACGTCTGCTGCCGTTATCCCGATGAAGCGAACGATGTGTTGATCGAGAAGATTGCGAAGACCAACGGCGTTAATCGCGAGCAAATCGTGCTCGGCGACGGTTCGAGCGAAATTTTGAAATTGTGCGCGGAGAGTTTCACCGGACCGACCCAAGGCAAACTGATCGCCCCCGATCCAACATTCGAAGCGATTCTTGAGTACTCGAAAGCGAACGGCGGCGAAGTCGTCAAAGTTCCGCTGACTGCGGATTTCCATCACGACCTCGGAAAAATGGGAGCAGCGGCGCAGAAAGGTTTAATT
>QHOI01000094.1 GCA_003218705.1 Verrucomicrobiota bacterium
TTGCGTATATTCGCGGAGCTGCGGCCGCACTACCAAAGCTGCATGCTTACAAGACACGGATTGTAATCGATGGGCGCGAAGAGCTTTCGACCGCCGCCTATAATGTCGTGATCGCGAATGGCCGATTTGTGGCCGGCGGATTGCCGGTCGCGCCGGAGGCCGATCCGAGTGACGGTTTGCTTGATGTCATCTTGATTCCAAAACGACGTCCGGCGGAAATGGCGTTACTGGCGGCGGAGATAATTCTGGGAAAGCATTTCTCGAGCAGTGCTGTGATCTTTCGACGCGCGCGAAAAGTCGCCGTGCGCTCGCGCCCGGGGATGTGGTTTAACGTAGACGGAGAACTAGTGGGACGCGCCCCGGCGGAATTTCGAATCGTGCCGCGCGCGCTAAACTTCGTAAGAAAATGACGAGCGACAAAATCGTGCGATTGGAAGAACTCGAGCAGCGGGCTAACAAACTGCGCACGACGGGGAAAAGAATCGTAGCGACGAACGGATGTTTCGATTTGCTTCACGTCGGACACATTCGCTACTTGAGCGCGGCTCGCGCCCTTGGCGACGCGCTGATCGTCGGAATCAACGGCGACCAGTCTGTCCGCGAACTGAAAGGAGCCGGTCGCCCGGTTACCAGCGAAAGTGATCGCGCAGAGATCGTTGCCGCATTGGAATGCGTTGATCTGGTCACAATTTTTCCGGAGGTGCGCGCGACACGTTTTCTCGAACTGGCGTCGCCCCATGTCTACGTCAAGGGCGGCGATTACAATCAAGACACATTGAATGCTGAAGAGCGCCAGGTTCTGCAAAAAATCGGCGCGAAGATCGACATCGTGCCATTCGAGCGCGGCTATTCGACATCCAATTTATTGGCGCGCATCAACAAAATAAAAAAATGAAGCCGCTTGGTCTTGGAATTCTTGGATCGGGAAAAGGATCAAATTGCCGCGCCATTCTGGAAAGCATTCGCTCCGGAGCGTTGCCTGCCGAAGCCCGCGTCGTGATATCCGATGTGCTTGACGCGCCGATTCTGGAAATCGCGCGAGAGTTCAGCGTTCCCAATGCCTATCTCCCTCCGGGTCAATTTCGCACGCGGCTGGAACCGAACGTGGAGGCCGAGCTCGCGCAAATGCTACGCGATGCAGAGGTGGAGTTGGTGGTCCTGGCCGGATTCATGCGCGTTTTGAAATCGTCCATGTTGCAGGCCTTTCCACGGCGAATCATTAATATTCATCCATCGCTCTTGCCGAAATTTCCCGGACTGGAAGCGTGGAAACAAGCGCTTGATGCGGGCGAGACCGTTACCGGTTGCACGGTGCATTACGTCGACGACAAAATAGATCACGGAGACATCATCGCGCAGCGTAATGTCCCGATTTTGCCTAACGACTCGGCCGAAAGTCTACACGCGCGAATCCAAATCGCCGAACACGAATTGTATCCGGCCGTGATTGCGAAGCTCTGTCGAGAAAACGATCGCCGACCCTAAATCGTCTCAGCTTTTTGGTCGCGGCCAAGCAATTCTTCCATCGCCTGGGCCGATGGTTTCTGTTGGTAAAGCAGCGAGTAGACCTGATCGATGATCGGTGTCTCGACGCCGAGTTTACGCGCGCACTCATGCGCGCTCTTAGCGGTTGGAATTCCTTCGGCCACCGTGCCCATGGCCGTAGTGATTTCATTTAAGGAGCGACTCTGGGCTAATTGTTCGCCGACACGACGATTGCGGCTGTGTCGACTGAAGCAGGTTGCGATAAGATCTCCAGCACCACTCAATCCATAAAACGTTCGCAATTCTCCACCCATCTTGGTGCCGAGGCGGACCATTTCGGCGAGCGCTCGAGTAACGAGGGCCGCTTTGGAATTGTCACCTAAACCAAGCCCGTCGCCCGCTCCGGCAGCAATCGCAAAAACATTTTTGAGCGCGCCGCCCAGCTCGATCCCGACCAGCTCTTCGCCCGTGTAAATTCGGAACCTCGGCGTGCCGAGATATTTTTGCAGTTCCGCGGCGCAATCTCGTTTGGTGCATGCCAGAACCGTAGCCGTCGGCAACTCACGTGAAACTTCCGCCGCCAAGTTCGGTCCGGAGAGAACCGCGATCGTATGGTGGGGAAAAATTTCCGCCAGGATCTCGCTCATCCGCTTTCCGGTTCCGTGCTCGATGCCTTTAATGCAACTAAGCAGAACGGCGTTGGAATTAATTTTAACTTCAGCGAGTCGACCCGCCGTTTCTCGCAACGCGGTCGATGGGGTAACGAAAACAATCAGATCAGCATCGGCACAAGAATGAAGATCACTCGTTAGGCCAATCGCTTCGGGAAGATTTACCCCCGGAAGATAAGCGCTGTTTTCGCGCGATGCTCGCAGTTCCTCAACTCGAGACGGATCATTTCCACACAGCAAAATCGCTCGGCCCTGCCTTGCCCAAATTACCGACAACGCCGTTCCCCAGCCGCCGGCTCCAATCACTGCAATTCTCTCTCGTTTCATTTTCGAGCGAAGCGCGGTTCGGTTCCTTTGAAAAGTCGGGACAAATTAGAACGATGTCGCAACACTATGATCGCCGCCAGACACACCGCAAAATATAGCAGGATCGGTGTCTGCAATTGCTTCAGAAACAGCATGGTTGCAATTGTAACAGGAAGAGCGATCGCGGCGGCGATCGAAGCCAACGATACGTACCGCGTAACTTGAAACACCACAATCCAAACGAGGCAGACAACGGTTGCGGCAACCCAATTGAAGCCAAAGAGGCTGCCGAGAGATGTAGCTACCCCTTTCCCTCCCTTGAATCCGAGCCAAATCGGATAGCTGTGGCCAAGCACGGAAAAAATAGCGGCGACCGCGCCACAGAGATCGACAAACTTCGGAGTCAATTCAGCGGTCTTGGCGATCGTTACTCCGACTGCCACGGCAGCCAGACCTTTGCCGAAGTCCACCACGAACACCGGATAGCCGAATTGTTTGCCCAATACGCGCGTCACGTTTGTTGCTCCGACATTCCCGCTGCCAACTTTGCGCACGTCAATCCCGCGGATGCGACCCGCTAGGTAACCGGCTGGAATCGAGCCGAGGAAATAACCAAGTAACGCGACAGTGGTAAAGGCGAACACGTGTTGTTAGATGCCAAGTTTTCCTCGAAGCAAGGAGAAAGATTCACTTTCTAACCTGTTCTTAGTTAGCCAAATAGACAAAATTGATATATCAGCTGGAGTCACACCACTAATCCGGGCGGCTTGGCCCACGGTAAGCGGGCGAACCTTCGAAAGTTTCTGTCGCGTCTCCGAGCTTAGCCCCGCAATGCTCGCAAAGTTGAATCCGTCAGGGATTCTTTGAAGATTCTTCTTCGATAGCTCCTTGTTGTGTTGCGCCTGGCGGGCGGTGTACCCCTCATATTTGATGTCAGTTTCAAGCAGCTCCCAGATATCTTCTGGAGCTATCCAGCGGACCTCGGACGAGAGATCGGCATAGGTGAAGCCGGGGCGTTTTAGAAGCTGCGAGATCGGAACGCCGCCGCTCCGTGTATTATTCGCAATGGTACGACATTCTTTGAGCAGCGACGTTTTTGCCTCGAAGGCAACCATTCGTCCTAGGGTAACCAATCCCAACTCGAAGCCCTTCGCCGTGAGACGCTGATCGGCGTTGTCGTGTCGAAGCTGGAGGCGGTCTTCCGCGCGACTCGTAAACATGCGATACGGTTCCTCTGTTCCCTTCGTTACCAGGTCGTCGATAAGAACACCGATGTAGGCCTCATTTCGGCCGAGCACGAAGGCCGGCCGATTTTGAACACTCAGCGCCGCGTTCGCTCCAGCGATTAGTCCCTGAGCGGCGGCCTCCTCGTAACCCGAAGTGCCATTGACTTGCCCAGCAAAGTAAAGACGCCGGACCTGCTTGGTTTCGAGACTATGAAACAGCTGGGTCGGGGGGAAAAAATCGTATTCTACCGCATACCCCGGGCGCATTATTTCTGCATGTTCTAATGCCGAAACTGAACGGACAAACTCAAGCTGAACTTCGTACGGAAGGCTAGTGGAAATACCATTTACGTAGAATTCGTTGGTATGGCGACCCTCTGGCTCCAAGAATAGCTGATGCGCCTCGCGGTCAGCAAACTTAACAACTTTGTCTTCGATTGAAGGGCAATAGCGCGGCCCAGTGCCTTTAATTCGCCCGGCATAGAGCGGAGAACGATCAAGGTTGGCTCGAATTATCTCGTGGGTCCGAGCGTTGGTCTGTGTGATCCAACAAGCCATTTGTTCCACGTGGAACGGTGCTCCGCTGACGTCGTTCAACGTAAAAAGCTCACCCGGCACAGGCGACTCATCTTTAAAAAATGAAAATCGCGGTGGCGGCTCGTCGCCTGGCTGAACTTTGCAGCGCGCAAAGTCTATCGACCGTGCGTTGATCCGGCAGGGAGTTCCAGTCTTAAATCTACCGCTTTCAAGTCCCAGTTGGCGAAGATTGTCACTCAGAGACGAGCTCGCATCCGCCATTCGCCCGCCAGGCTTACTGGTCTCACCAATGTGAAGCAACCCACGCAAAAACGTCCCGGAAGTGATCACCACGCTTTGG
>QHOI01000095.1 GCA_003218705.1 Verrucomicrobiota bacterium
CCGTCGCCTGACACCGCAGCTGCGGTCAATCGAATTCTTCGCGAAGCGTCGCAAGCTTAGTCGAGAATCACTCGCTTGACTTGCGAATAAATGTTGAACGATGGGGCCGGATAAAACCGATCAGGGTCTGATTGCCCTCGCGCGCAAACTGCATCGCCAGGCTCGACGGCGCCGAAACTGAAGCCACGATCGGAATTCCGGCCAGCGACCTTCGTGGCACTTCGCCTGCTTAAGCAGCATCGGCACGATGAGAAAATTTGAGCCGCTTCCGGAGGAGCTTCAGCCTGTTGTCCACAGTCTTGAGCTCAAGGCCATCCTGGTCGTCGATGACGACAGACAGCTCGCTTCGGCGCTGCAATGGATCCTGGCCGACGAGAATTTTCTAGTCGACATCGCGTTCGATGGCGAGGAAGCGATGCTCAAGGTCAAGGCGCACGAATACGATGCGGTAATTTGCGACCTCAAGATGCCGAAGCTTCGCGGCGACGAGTTTTATTTAAAAGCGAAGGAATTGCGCCCGTCTCTGACCGACCGTTTCATTTTCATCACCGGATTCGCGGCCGATCCGCACATCGCGCTGTTCTTCAACCAGCACGACGTGAAATATCTGGTCAAGCCGTTCCCCATCTCAGTCCTGATCAATTGTGTCAAGGAATTGCTCTCTTAAGTCCGAACCAGACTGGCCATTAACAAACTACCGATGCGTATTGAGAATCTGAGCAAAGCGCCAGACTTGGTGAAAACCATTGTAAAGGGGCGTGGGCGCAACGCGGATGACGTTCGGTTCGCGGAAATCGCATTTTACGCCGGCGGCTTCAGGCACCATCGGAGCGATGTGTCGCTTGTTAGTGCTTTTTCCTCACCCAATCGATTCCATTATCTTCTGAAACCGTGGATGGTTGCGGAGCGGGTCTAGGTCGGAGTCGTGCTTGATCCATCCATGCTTCAACTCGTAACCGGCGTTGGGAAGCAAGCGTTCCAGCAAATCGAAGGCCTGCTCTAGGTCTCCCAGCAGAGAATAAACGCAGGCGACATTGTACTGAATCAGGACGTCATCGGGGTCAATGGCCAAGGCTCTCGCCGCCCATTCCCTGGCACGGTCCTTCTCGCCAAGCGTAGCGAGAGCGTTAGCGCCAAAATAAGCCGCCCTCGGATTCTCAGGGTGAAGCGTGAGTTCACTCTCTGCGCGTTCGATGCCCCTTCGTGCCGCCCTCTCCATCTCTTGTTGCCGGCCAAGCGATCGATACATCGGAATTAGCAGGCACAGTGCCTGGAAGTCGTCCGGCTTGTTTTCTGCGGCGCGCTCGAAAAGCGCGGCTGCCCGCTCGAGCTTCCCCTGCGTGACGCAGGCACGGGCATAGAAGTAATGAGCCTCGAATGAATTGGGATCAAGCCCGATTGCCTCTTCGAATTCCGCGATTGCTTCCTCATGTTGCTGCCCGAGTGAGAGCGCGAGCCCTCGGGAAGCATGTGCTTCGGCGAGTCTATTGTCCAAAGCCAGCGCCTTCGCGCTGGTAGCCAGAATGCTGTCGATGCCAGCTTCCAAATGGTAATGCAGAAATAGGAAAGAATCGCAATCGGCGATGCCGGCGTAAGCGCGTGCATAGAGCGGGTCCAACTCTACCGCCTTGGCGAACATCCGCCGCGCTAATTGATAGTTGGACTTCGAGTGCCGTTGCATGAATTGCCGGCCACGAAGATAATAAGTGTACGCTTCAACGTTATCCGTCGGGGTTTGTCCGATCGACTTTTTCTCCTGTGGCAGCAGCTTAACCTTTAGCTGTTCCACGATCGCGTGGGTAATTTCGTCCTGGATGGCGAAGATGTCCGTCAGGTCACGATCATAGCGATCGGCCCACATGTGGCCGCCCTTTTTGCCATCGATCAGCTGTCCGGTCACTCGCACGCGTGAGCCGACCTTTCGAACGCTTCCTTCAAGAATAAAATTGACCCCAAGGTGCTTAGCCACTCGCTGCGCCTCCACAGACTTCCCCTTGTACGTAAAGGCGGTGTTACGTGCTACGACGAACAAACCGGACACCTTCGAGAGGTCGGTAATGATATCCTCCGTGATCCCATCGCTGAAATATTCCTGTTCCGGATCGCCACTCATGTTGATGAACGGGAGAACCGCGATCGATGGCTTCTCTTCGCGGTGCGTTGACGCTATGGCGCTAGTTTCTCCACTCGGGGGCGCGTCTAACGAAATGCTGTAAACACGAATCGGTCGTTCGATGTTCTTGAGCCGCCGCTCGCCCATGTCTTCAAAAGTGAGACCTAAGCGGTTGCCGACGTGATCACGCACCGACTGCGAAACTGTAATCCCACCAACAGGCGCAATGCTCTCCAGCCGCCCCGCGACGTTGACGCCGTCACCGAAGATGTCTTCGCCCTCGACAATCACGTCCCCAAGATTCACTCCCATGCGAAATTCGATTCGGCGCTCCTGTGACATGCCGGCATTCCGATCACGCATTCCGCGTTGAACGTCGGCGGCGCAGGCCACTGCGTTCACCACGCTCGGAAATTCCACCAGCATGCCGTCGCCCGTCAGCTTGACGATCCGTCCCTGATGCTCAGCGATCTTGCCGTCGATGAAATCCGTCTGAAGTGTCTTCAGTGCGGCGAGCGTGCCGGTCTCGTTCGCACCCATGAGTCTGCTGTATCCGACCACGTCGGCGGCAAGGATGGCAGTGAGGCGGCGTTCCATTTGGGCTCGGAAATTAGCTCATGAAAACGATCGAACAAGGATACCACTTACTCGATAGGAAGTCATGGCGACCTCAGACTTCTGACGTCTGAGCTCTGGCGACCGCCATGTCACTGATGCTCGGCCAGGATTTTGGCAAAGCGCCAGACTTCGTGGAACGTGTTGTAAAGCGGCGTCGGCGCGACGCGGATCACGTGCGGTTCGCGGAAATCGCATTTCACGCCGGCGGTTTGGAGTTCCTGGAACAATTCTTTTGGATGTTCGTGCGCCAGGATCGACAACTGGCACCCGCGCGCGTTCGCGTCACGCGGCGTGATCACCGTGAATTTTTTCGACCCGATCTCGTTCAATAGAAATTCGAGATAGCCGGTCAGCTTGATCGATTTCGCGCGCAGCGGCCGCATTCCACCGGCTTCCTCGAAGATCGACAACGACGCCCGCAGCGGCGCCATTGAAAAAATTGGCGGATTACTGATCTGCCAACTGTCTGCTGAAGGGACCGGGATAAATTCAGGCTCGAGATGTAAACGAAAGCGCGTGTTCGGGTCGTTTCCGAACCAACCAGCCAATCGCGGCAACTTCGTGTTCGTCGCATGTCGCTCGTGCAAATACGCGCCTGCAACCGCGCCGGGGCCGGCGTTGAGATATTTGTAGGAACACCACACCGCGAAATCGACATCCCAGTCGTGCAACGACAACGGCACGTTGCCGATCGCGTGCGCGAGATCGACACCGACGGTGATGCCACGTTTCTGCGCGGCCTTCGTGATGGTTGGAATGTCGAACAACTGGCCGCTGAAAAAATTCACGCCGGCAATCAGCACGACCGCGAGCTGATCGGCGTTTTGCTCAATAAGATCGACAATGTCTTCGGTTCGGACGCCGAATTCGCCTTTGCGCGGACTGGCGAGAATGAGCGCGTCCTTGGGACCAAGTCCGTGATGCACGATCTGGGTTTTGATCGCGTAGGTGTCGGAGGGGAACGCCGGATCTTCCATCAGAACTTTAAAGCGCGATTTCGTCGGCCGATAAAACGTCGCCATCATCAGATGCAGATTCACCGTCAGACTGTTCATGCAGATCACTTCGACTGGCTTCGCGCCGATCAGCCGCGCGGTCGGTTCGCGCAGCGGTTCGTGATAGGTGTACCAGGGCGTTTTCGCTTCGAGATGGGCGTCGACGCCGAGCTTCGCCCAATCGTCGAGTTCCTGATCGACAACTTGCCGGGCCGCTTTTGGCATCAGGCCTAACGAATTACCGGCGAAATAAATCAACGGTTTACCGTCTTTGCCGAGCGGGAGATGAAATTTGTCGCGAAATGCGCGCAACGGATCCTCGGAATCGAGTTGCTTCGCGAATTCTTCGTCAGCAGAAAACTGCATAGTCATGTTTTGACAGAATTAGCCCAATTTTAACGAGACCCAAATTCTAAGAATTCTGTACATTCTGTCCTTCTGTTTCTTCTTGCTGCATGAATTCGATCGTCGTGCCGTCGGGATCGCGAACATATATCACGCGCTTTCCCGCGTTCGGACCAGATTTCAATGTCTGCGGTTTGCCGGCAGCTTTCCAACCGGACGCTGCGATTTTTTCGAGAATGGCGTCTAGTTTATCGACCGTGAACGCGACGTGGACCGATCCGACATCGCAAGGTCTGAGGTCGACCTTTTTTCGATCAGCTGGCGCAAGATACTCGAGCAATTCGATTTTGTGTCCGCCCGGCGCTTTCACAACCGCGAGTTTGATCTCAGCGCCGGCCACTCCCGTAATCTCACTGGCCATTTCGCTGGTTTGAT
>QHOI01000096.1 GCA_003218705.1 Verrucomicrobiota bacterium
CGCGGAGACGTCGAAGTGTTGATCGCAGAGCAGCAACTGAATCTCGCGGTGGAGGAACAATTGCACACGGCGCGGCTCGCATTTTATTTGGCGCTTTACAATCGGGAGCTCCAATCGGTCCGCGAAAAGCAGCGTGGCCATCTGGACGAAAACGTGGCGAGCCAAAGCGATCGCTACCAGGCGGGCCTGGTTGATCGGAGCGCGTTCACCAGCGCGACAGTGGAAGCGCGCGCGCTTGATCCGTTGGTGGAAGACTCGCGGCGTCGTTACGCCGCGGCGCAATTGCAGCTCGCGCAAGTGATGGCGGTCGATCTCAATTCCAAGGCCTCGCTGCCAAATCCGGACGGCGAATTGTCGTTCGCACCGGTGGATGTAGACCTTAACAGCGAAACCGCGGCCGCGTTGGAGCGCCGGACCGACATTAAACTGGCGCGACTGCTGGTTCGCGCGGCCAATGAAGACGAGCGCATCATCGCCGCGGGTTATTATCCGAGCGCAGCCGGGAGCGTGACCGGCGATTACATTCCAGTCACCGGAATTCACCGCGAGGGTTCGACCAGTCGCACGCAGGACTTCCTAGGGTCGGAGATTCGCGAAGGCGCGGCTTATACCTGGCAGGTGATCGACAATGGCAAAGTTGGCGGCGCAGTTCTCAGGGCACGCAAGGCACGCGAGATCAACGAAGTCGAATTGCGAAAATTGGAAGCGAGCGTCGGTCGGGAGCTTTCCCGTATTCATAATCAACTGACCGGCATTGACGCGCGCCATAAATCGTTCGCGGCCGGCACCGACGTCGCCGGACAAACAGCGACCGCTGTTCAACAAAATCTCGGCAGCGGTCTGGCGTCAGAATTGGAGCATCGCCTTGCCGAAGGCAATTATTTGAAAACGCAAACCGGATTGCTGGAGGCGAATTATCTTCACAACGTCGCCCTGGCGGAATGGGACCGCGCCACCGGGCGTTATTTCCAATTCGCCGAAGATGTGCATTAGTTGCACTCCTTGAAGGTGCGGCACCGCGATCTCTGCGGTTTACGGAACGGTCCGGATCGAGCCCGCATTTGTCGTCCATGTTCGGGCGCAGAATTCAGGTTTCATCCAGCTAGCTGAAGAATTTTCGGCCGGCCGCGGCGCAATTGGCAACGGCGTGACCAAAGGCCAGTTGCTCGCGAGCATTGCCGACGAAACGACCGCGCGGCAGTTGAAACAGGCACAGGCTGATCTGAAAGCAGCGACCGAGCGGGCCAAGCTCCCGTTGCCGTCCGAGGAACTGCTCAAAGCTGCAGAGGATAATCTGCATCGCCTCGAACAAGTGGTCGCATCCGGGAATGTGCCCGCAGTCGAGTACGAAAAAGCAAAAAGCGAGGCGAACCGATTGCGAAGCGCGCTTGAAAACGAGCGGATCGAGCGAGACCGGAATCTGCAGGCCCTGGATGAGGCCCGCAAAAAATTGGAAGCGCAAATGCGCAATTCGGAGATTCGCGCGCCAATGGACGGTTTGCTCAGCGCAGTCTCGACGATCGACGGCGAACTGGTGGCGGAAAGCAACCAGCTCTTCACGATTTCATCCCGCAAGACTTACGTGCGGGGTGAAGTAAATGAGGAGGACGTGGGCGAAGTGAAGCCGGGCATGAAAGCGAAAGTGCAACTCTACGCTTATCGCACCCAGACTTTCGAGGCTCGCGTTTCATCCGTTCAACCGGCCGCCGATCCGGACACGCAGCGTTACACCGTGATTTTGGAAATGGAAAAACCACCGGACAATTTAATGGCCGGAATGACCGGCGAGATGAACATCATCACCGGTACGCACGAAAATGCGTTGCTGGTGCCGACTCGCGCACTGCTTGTCGATCAAGCATTGGTCGTAAAACGCGGCGTCGTGCAGCGGCGTACGATCAAAGTCGGTTTTCGCACGCTCGATTTTGTTGAAGCGCTGAGTGGAGTATCAGCCGGCGATCGCGTTGTGGTTGCAGATCAGGACCGATTGAAGCCCGGTCAACCGGTGCGACAACGGCGCGTCGAAAATTCGAAAAAATCGTGACCGCGCCGTTGTACATCGCGTTGCGTTTCGCGACGCACCGCAAACGTGCGCTTCTGCTGAGTCTCGTCGGCGTTGTTTTCGGGGTTGCCATTTTTATTTGCACGCAAGCCCAAACCCAGGGTTTTGCGCAGTATTTCATTAACTCAACCATCGGGAGCAGCGGCGCCATGGTTTTACGCACCAAGTTTCAGCCACGCTACGAAGGATTGGCCGTCGCGGCAAAGAACACAACCGGTGCTACCAATCGGCGTAATTATTTCGAAGGCGTTAGCAATGTGAGCGAAATCATGCGCGTGAGCCGTCAATTCTCGAACGTCGTTGCTTGTGCTCCGGTGCTCCGAGGTAACGTGAGCGCGCGCGCAGGATTCGAAAACGCCAGTGTCGAAATTTACGGGATCGACCCGGCGTCCCAACTAAAAGCGACCGACTTGGCCACGCAGATCATTGCCGGCAAATTTGATGATTTTAGCAACAACACGAGCGCGGTGATCATTGGCTACAAGTTAGCGGATTTCTTGAATGTCGGAGCGGGCGACGCGATCCAGATTTTATCACCCGGCGGTGAATACTGGCGGTTTACGGTCGCGGCGATCGCGCGCAGCGGAGTCGGCACCGTCGACCTGAATCGCGTTTACGCGCACGCGCGCGTGGCCCAGCGGCTCCTGAAGAAGCCGTATCAAGCATCGATGATTATTTATAAACTGCGGAATCCTTCGCGAGCGCCGGAGTTAGCCAATCACTTCGAGGAGTTGTTCCAACATCGAACGGAAAGCTGGCAGGAGCGCGAGGAAGGAAACCTGCAAATCTTTTTCACACTGCAGGTTTCGGCGGCGATCACTGTCTCTTTGATCATTCTCCTGGCCGGCTTCGGCATCTTCAACGTCCTGACCATGTCCGTCCTCTCCAAAGTTCGTGAAATCGCGATTTTGCGTTCGATGGGTTACCGGCGGATTGACATCTCCTCGATCTTCTTGTGGCAGGGCGCACTGATTGCCGGTGTCGGCTCATTGCTCGGTTGCGTTCTTGGCGCGGTCCTGACTTGGGGCATCTCAAAAGTCCCAATTCACATTCGTGGTCTGCTCTATACGAATCACTTTCTGGTTGTTTGGGATTGGCGACACTATTTTTGGGCAACGCTACTGGCCGTGGTCGCGGTCTTCATCGCGAGTTACGTCCCGTCGCAGCGCGCAGCGCACCTTCAGCCGGTCGACACGCTGCGCGGATCGAGTTTATGAACGGCGAAGTTTCTCTCAGTTGCCGCGACCTCGAGCGTTACCTCGGCAAGGAGGAGGAACGCGTGCACGCATTGCGCGGCGTTTCGCTCGATATCGAAGCGGGCAGCCTGCACGCAGTCGTCGGACCGTCGGGCTGCGGCAAGAGCACGCTGCTCTACATTCTTGGGCTGCTTGACCAGCCTGATGCTGGCTCGATCATAATCGCGTCCGAGAATGTGTCCGATTTGCCAGATCAAGAATGGTCACGTCGGCGTAACGAGTTGATCGGTTTCATTTTCCAGTTCCATTTCCTGATGGAGGATTTCACCGCCGAGGAGAACGTGATGATGCCGATGCGGCGGCTCGGCCATCTCAGCGAATCGGAAATGCGCGATCGCGCGGCGGCGCTGCTCCACGATGTCGATCTTGGCGATAAGCTTCGACGCGAAAGCCGGCACCTTTCCGGAGGGGAGCAACAGCGCGTCGCGATTGCTCGCGCACTGGCCAATGATCCTCAAGTGATCCTCGCCGATGAACCGACCGGAAACCTCGACACTCGCAACTCGGAACGCGCATTCGCGCTCCTGGCTGACCTGGTTCGTCAGCGTAGAAAAGCGCTGCTTCTGGTGACTCATAATAGATTCATCGCCGATGCCTGCGATTGGGTTCACGAGATGCAAGATGGACGCATCATTGGTAGCCACCCACGTGGCCAGCGTGGGTCGATTACGACGAACGTATGAGCCGATTAAGCGGAGCCCTTTAGTCGTTCCTCCAGTCGGTCAATGTAATCGGTCCAACTGCGAAAATCTCTCGCGCGCGCGTCCGCCGATAAGCGTTCGTAAGTCGCATTGTCAGCGAGCAGCGTTCGCATCGCACCGGCGAGCGCGTCGGCACTTGTTTGATCGACAATCAGGCAACCGCCGGGACGCGCGAGTTCCCCGAGTGCCCCGTTTCCACCGCAAACGCAAGGTTTGCCGTGCCGAAGGCTCTCCGCGATCGGAAGGCCGAATCCCTCCATCCGTGAAGGGTAGACGGTGAATCTGCAACTACGATAAGCGCGGTGGAGCGCGCGATCATTCACATGCTGCAACCATCGAATTCGGTAGCCGGCTCTCTGTAACTGCTTCATGGGCGAAATGACTTTGTGTCCATAGTATCCTGTGCTTCGACCAATCAGTTGGAGCTCGAAGGAAAATCCATCCTTCCAGAGGATCTCTGCCGCACGCAACAATGTGAGATGGTTTTTACGCGGTTCGAGCGTGCCAACGGACAAGATGACGGGCACAGACGCACTATCCTCTCTACTCGGTTCCTCACGCTCCGTCGGATCCAGGTCGCCCGGCGGCAATTCTTCCACGCACGTTTCGGTAGGTTTTGTTCCGTGCTCTCGCCACAGTTGATGAAGATGTTCTTGCGAATCTCTTGAGACGCAGATGACGAGATGGAACGTTGCCAGCGAATCGATGTATTTTTCAAAACGCGCAAGAGCCCTGTTCCGCATAAGTCCTAATCGCAGGGCGGCGGCATCGTGAAAAATTACTACAGAGCGCGCCCCTGTTTCTCGAATCAATTGAGGCAAATAACCGATTCGGGCGTCGCGATACATATCCGGGACAAAGAGGACATCGCCGGATTCCATTTTTGTCTTAAGAGGAATCGACTCGCGAAAAAGGAGCCGCAGCAACTCGGCGATAGGGTTTTCGCCGCGCAAATCCGGTCGAGCTGTGCTCCGCGCAAGAACCCGGAAGGGATCCTGTAGAATCTGCAATTCACGCCGGCCCAGTCTTTGATAACACTTCCCAAACAGATTCCAGGACATCGGCAATATCGTTTCGCGCCGGCCGAGCTCGCGAAAAACGCTGCGTGTCGCGCGTTGAATTCCGGTGCTCTTCGCAGACTTGCACGAGCCGGTTACATCGAGATAAATCATTTAGCGTTGATCGGCTTCGTATCGACTACCTTCGATTTCGACCACACGAAAGGAGTATATGACCATCGGCAAAGTTCGTCATGGAAGAGGGGCGGCGCGGATTGTTGTCGATGCCCGTACGTTGCGAGGCGATCCGGGCGGCGTCGCTTCCTATACCG
>QHOI01000097.1 GCA_003218705.1 Verrucomicrobiota bacterium
TCTTTTTCATGCTGTTTCCTTTTGTTGTGAAGACGTCGCCGAGCGTTGCTTTTGTCTAAACTCACTCAGCGTTATCATTGCCTTTGAACATTGGATGCGAGGTCGCGTTGAATCAGATTCAAAATAAAAATTTTCTTCGCGGGTTTCCGCCCGACGGGCGCTACCTCATCGCCATCTCAGGCGGACGCGATTCTGTCGCGCTCCTCCATTGGTTGCACCAACGCGGCTACCGAAAACTGGTCGTTTGTCATTTAAATCATCAGCTTCGCGGCCGCTCAAGCGATGCCGATGCGAACTTCGTCGAAAAATTGGCTGCCAAGTACGATGTCGATCTTGAAATGGGATCCGCCAACGTGCGTGCGCTCGCGGCCAAACAAAAAATCTCGATCGAAACCGCGGCTCGCGAAGCGCGCTACAATTTTTTTGCGCAAGTAGCGAAACAGAGACGCACCCAAGCGATTTTTCTCGGACATCACGCCGACGACCTTGTCGAAACTTTTTTGATCAACCTGTTTCGCGGCTCGGGCAAGACCGGTCTTGGCGCGATCCGGGAAGTTTCCAAACGCCGGATTGAAGGTGACGATCTTACAATTGTTCGCCCGTTTCTTGGAGTTTGGCGCGGAGAAATCGACCGCTACGTTGGCAAGCATCGGCTGAAATTCCGCGAGGACGCGTCGAACAAAAATCTGGCGCCGCTGCGCAACCGGATTCGCGGCCGGATCATTCCTTATTTGGAAAAAGCACTCGGCCGGAATATTCGCCATAGTATTTGGCGCGCGGCGATGATTGCGGCCGAAGAAGAACACTGGATCGAGGATCAGCTCCTCGATGCCACCGATGTCGACTTGAGGGCTGGAGCCTCTTCGGCAAAGGGGGCTCTTTCGGTCGCGGACTTGCGCGATTTGCCGATTGCCCTTCAGCGCCGTGAAATTTTGAAATGGCTGCGCACGCGAAAGATTATGAATGTCGGCTTCGACGTTGTGGAAGATGTTCGCTTGCTGCTCGGCCACGAGTCGCGCGTCGCAAAAGTTAATCTTCCACGGGATCGACATGTTCGCCGCCGCGCCGGCAAAATCTTTATCGAGTAACGTTTTCTGTCCCATGGGAAGCAAACTGCTTCCCCTACAGGAATTTGTGAAAATCTGTGTAATCTGTGGCTAGGTAAACTGAGATGAGTTCCGAAATTCGCGTTCGCTTCGCTCCGTCGCCGACCGGCTATTTGCACATCGGCGGCGCGCGCACGGCTTTGTTCAACTGGCTCTTTGTTCGCCATCACGGCGGCAAACTAGTGCTGCGAATCGAAGACACCGACCTCAAGCGCAACACCGAAGAAGCCGCGGCCGCGATTTACGAAGGCCTCGAATGGCTCGGACTGAATTGGGATGAAGGCCCCCACATCGGCGGGAATCTCGGTCCCTATTTTCAAAGTCAGCGCACTGAGATCTACGAACGCTACTTGAAAAAACTTCAGGACGGCGGCCACATCTTTGAAGACCAGGGCGCGTTGCGCTTCCGTTCGCCGCGGGAGCACGTCGTCGTGAACGATCTTGTCTGCGGCAAAATCGATTTCGATCTGACCAATCCGGGCACGCATCCGGACATGACGATTCGGCGACCCGACGGCTCCTGGATTTTTCATTTCGTGAACGTGATCGACGACATCGAGATGAAAATTTCCCACGTCATCCGCGGCGAAGATCATCTTTCCAACACGCCGAAGCACATCGAGATCTTTCGCGCCCTCGGCGTGTCGCCGCCGAACTACGCGCATATTCCACTCATTTTAAATCGGGACGGCTCGAAGATGAGCAAACGCGATGCAGGCGCCGCCGTCTCGACTTACATCGATCAAGGTTACGCGCCCGAGGCAGTCCGCAATTATCTTTGCCTGCTTGGCTGGTCGCCGAAGGACAACCGGGAAAAGATCGACATCGACGAGGTGGTGAAACTGTTCGAGCTCGAAAAAATCAACCGCCGTAACGCGGCGTTCGACCTCGACAAATGTTTTTGGCTTAACGGCCAGTACGTCGCGCAGATGTCGCTCGACCGGTTCATCGAGTTGGCGCGTCCATTTCTGGAAAGAGCAAAGATCGACATCTCAAACGACAAATATCTGCGCGAAGTGCTCGCGATCGTAAAGGAGAAGATCAAGCTCTTCAAAGATGTTCCGGAATGGACGTCGTACTTCTTTACTGAAAATTACGAATTCGATTCCGAGGCGGTCCAAAAAGTTTTTGATAAATCGGAAGCGGTCTCGCGATTGAAAGCTTTGCATGAAGAATTCGCAAAGGTCGACAAGTGGGATTTTCAGACGCTTGAATCTGCGCTCAAGTCGCTTGCCCAAAAGCTCGGCTGCAAGACCGGCGATCTGGTTCATCCCGCGCGCGTGGCGGTGAGCGGACGTTCGGTTGGGCCAAGTTTGTATCACATGCTCGAAGTGATGGGGAAAGAACGAGTGCTCAAGCGCTTCGACCGAATGATGGCGCAGCTCGGTGCCAAATGAGTCCGAGCCGGACCGGCATTACATGAAAAAGAAACGCGTGGTCGCGAAAGAGATTTACACGCTCGCGGATTTAAAAGATTGGCACGATGTCGACCCGCCAATTCGACTCGGGGTCTTCGGAGATCCGGTGGAGCATTCGCTCTCACCCAGAATGCAAAACGCCGCGCTGAAGCATTGCAAGATCGACATGCAGTATGCGCGTTTTCAAATTTCGCCTGACGAACTCCGCGAAGCGATCGATCTCATTCGCAAACCAGAATTCGTGGGCGTTAACCTCACTATCCCGCATAAAATTGCGGCGCTCCGTCTCCTTGATCTTGCCGACGAAAACGTAAGGCGCATCGGCGCAGTTAATGTCATTAAAGTCGAATCTGGCAAGTTGCACGGCTTCAATACCGACGGCCGCGGATTCGCGCGCGCGATCCGCGAAGTGTTTTCGGTCGACCTGCGCGACCTTCGCGTGATGATTCTTGGAGCAGGCGGTGCGGCTCGTGCGATCGCGCTCCAATGCGCAAAGGAAAATTCCGAGCGGCTGGTTATTGCGAATCGCTCTTTCGAAAAAGCGCAGAAGCTTGCTGATCAACTGCGCGATTTTTTTGCCGGTCCGAAAGTGCTTGGACCCGTCGCGCGTTTACAAGCGATTCCGTTGGAAGAAGCAGCGATCCGATTCCAAATCGGAAATGTCGATCTTGTGGTGAACACGACACCGATCGGTCTGAACCGTGGCGATCCGTCGCCGATTCCAACGCGAGTGCTCGCGCCGCACCTGATGGTTTACGACACAATTTATTCCGCCGCACGCACGCCGCTTGTCTCAGCCGCGCTCGAAGCCGGCGCGCGCGGAGCGAATGGGTTGTCGATGTTACTTCATCAAGGCGCGCTCGCGTTTGAGATTTGGTTTCAGCGCGAAGCGCCGATCGAGGTAATGCGCACAGCTCTTCTGTAGTCGCTTTCTGTGGCGGCAGCCGTCCTCGGCTGCATCGGTTTCGCAGGCGAGACGCCTGCCACCACAATTTATTGGTTTTCTTTCGCCATTTCTTGTCCGCGTTTGGTCGCGGCTTCGACCGCAGCGATCAAGCTCTCGCTGGTTCCGAGCTTTTCCATCGTGGCAAGGCCGGCGGCGGTCGTTCCACCGGGCGTAACGACCATTCTCCGCAATTCTTCCGGCGACATTTTGCTTTCGATCATGAGCTGGGCAGCGCCGAGAACCGTTTGGGCTGCCAGTGTTAACGCGACTTCGGCCGATAGCCCCATTTTTGTTCCGCCCGCTGCAAGCGCCTCGATTACCGTGTAAACGAAAGCCGGTCCGCTTCCACTCAGCGCCGTGACCGCGTCGATCTCCTCTTCTTTGACTTCGACGACAACCCCAATTGTGCCAAAAATCTTTCTCGCAAGATCGACATCGTCAGTTGTGGTGCGACTGCCGCGGGCAACTCCGGTCGCCGCCCGACAAATTGTCGACGGCGTATTGGTCAACGCGCGCATGAATCGCGCGTTTCCGGTTTTTTCCATGGTCGAAATCCGAACGCCTCCTGCGAGCGAGATGACGAGTTTATTTCCAAGATGAACCTTCAGTTCACTGAGAACTGGCAGCACCATCGCTGGCTTCACTCCGATAAAAATGACATCCGATTTCTCCGCGACCTCCGCGTTCTCTGCGGTCAGGCAAATGCCTGTTTCTTTTTGTAACGCCGCTCTCGTCTGTTCATTTGGTTCGCTCGCGATGATGTCGCCCGGCGGGCAAAATTTAGCCCGCATCAAACCGCGAATGACCGACCCGGCCAGTTTGCCCGCGCCGATAAAACCGAGCCGATGTGTTTGAGAATCCATTGGTTTGCCGGATATTAATCAATGGTAGCGGCAAGTGTAAATTTGCAACGTGACGTTGCATCCAATTTAGGTCGCGCTGCCGTTTCAAAACGG
>QHOI01000098.1 GCA_003218705.1 Verrucomicrobiota bacterium
CTCATCGAGGACGAGGTGGACGATTTCGCGCAGGTCGGGATATGCCTGTTCGTAATCTTGTTGTAACCGTTGTTTCAGTTGCGCGATGGCGACTGAAACCGTCTGGAGGAAAACTGGTGTTGTTTGCTGGTCAGTTTTCATGGGGCTGAGTTTTTCGGTTTCTGTGGGTTTATATTTGACTAGTCGTCTATAAAATTGGCAAAAAAAGAGATCACGAACTCGTTGCGTGGGCTTGTTTCACGCCCAAAACATCCCTTGCGACCTCCTTGAAATCGCGGATCAATCCGACGTCGTTTTGAATTCGGGCCTGGGCCAGCGTCCCGTGATAGCAGGCAAAGAGCGCCCTCGCCTTCGCTTCGGGATCCGGCGCCGCAATCAACCCTTGCGCGTGCGCATCCCGAATAGCGGACTCGAAATACTTTATCTTTCGATCCCAGATGCGGTCGACGGTAGCGCGCACACCCTTGTCCTGCGTGCTCACTTCGCTCCCAATGCTCAGCAGAGGGCAGCCCAGGATCGAGCCGCACTCTTCTTGCAGTTCGGCCAGACGGTCGTGCACATAATCGAAATAGCGGTCGAACCGCTCGAGAGGTGGAATTGTTGGCGAAAAAAGGCCGTCCATGTTCGCCTTATTTTTGTTCCATTCTGCCTCCAATGCCGCGACCGTGAGTTCGGACTTCGACTTGAAGAAATAGTAAAAGCTTCCCTTTTTTGCGCCGGCCCGCTCGCAGATCGCGTCCACCGAAGTGGTGCCGTAACTGTTCTCCCACATCAAGTCCAACGCCGCATCGGTCAGGCGTTGTTTCATGTCACTCACTCTTGGCATATATCACTCTTTAACCTTAGTAGACCAACCGGTCAACTATTTTGTTCGAAATTTTTATACCCTCATTTCGTTCCCCGAATAAGCGCCATTGCCGTTACCGCAGCGCCAACCGCTAGGGTGGCACCGATTGCCATAACCATTCTGAAGCCGGAGACAAATGACTCGTCGATCGCCCGACGAATAAATCGCCGCGTAGCCGCCTCCTGATCTTCCGGAATGGCGATGGCCGCGAGTTTGGTGGATTGCGCTCGAATCGAATCCACCACTGTCGGCGGCAGCTTCGAATTCGTCATTTGCCGGTTCAGCTCGCCCTTGAAAATCTGCAGCATCACGATTCCAAAAACCGCGATTGCAACCAGGCCGGCCGTCCGCGCGACCGCGTTGTTCACGCCCGAAGCGATCCCAGATCGATTTTGTGGAACCGAGCTCATGACCACCGTCGTAAGCGGCGCGACGCTGATTGTCATCCCGAGCCCAAGCAGGGCAACCGGCGGAAAGAAATCTGTCCAATAGTTGCCGCCGATACCTGGCCGCAAAAAAGACGCGTAGCCGCAGGTCGCGATCAACGGACCGACGATTAATGGCAGTCGCGATCCGTACCGTGCAACCAGCCCGCCGGACCAGCGCGAAAGCAGAAACATGAGCAAGATGAACGGCAACAACGCCGCTCCGGCCGCAGTCGGGGCGTAATGCTGAACTTGAATCAAATTCAGGGGCAGAAAAAACAGGCTTCCACCGAGCGCCGCGTAAAGCAGAAACGTTAAGAGGTTCGTTCCGGTAAATATCGGGGAACGAAAGAGCGAGAGCGGTAACATCGGGTTGGAAGTTCGCGCTTCAAACAAAAAGAAGGCGATAATGAGGATCCCGGCCACAACCAGAACGACGACGACCGATCGATCGCTAAAACCCAGTCGCGATGATTCGATCAATCCATAAACCAGCGCGCCCAAGCCGAGCGCGGCCAAAATTGCGCCCAGCCAATCAATTCGCGTGTTCTCTCTGTCCGAGTTTTCGGCGACGTAACGAAGCGAAATCAAAATAACGACCAGCGCCAGCGGAAGATTGATAAAAAATACAGCTCGCCATGAGACATGCTCGATCAACCATCCGCCGAGCACGGGCCCGACAGCTGTAGTGATCGCGCTAAAACCCGACCAGGTTCCAATCGCGCGACCGCGTTCGTTCTCCGAAAACGAGCTGCTGATAATGGCGAGACTGCCCGGGACGAGAAGCGCCGCGCCCAATCCCTGAAGTGCGCGGGCGGCAATCAGTTGATGGATGTTCGCGGCAAATCCGCACGTCGCCGACCCCAAGGCGAAGATGGCCACGCCGATCAAAAAAATGTTTCGGCGGCCGTAGTGGTCGCCGAGCGAACCACCAACGAGGAGGAGCGCGGAGAGCAGGAGGGAATAAGCTTCGATGACCCATTGCACGTCTACAGCGGTCGCCTTGAGATTTGTTTGCAGCGCCGGCAGCGCAACGTTTACGACCGTACCGTCGATGAACGCCATGCTCGACGCGAGAATGGTGGCGGCAAGGACCCAGCGGCCCCGTGATTTTTCACATGGCGCTGTAGCGGCGCCCGAGCGGACTACATTTTCATCGCAGGGTTCTCGAAAAAGCGCCCACATTTGTGCGAATTCAGTATTCGCCAAATGCGTTGTCGGGAAAGCAATACAACCAGCGTTCGCCGGGTTGCGCTGAAGCGACGACCGGATGACCCGTGACGTGCGCATGTTTGCTGGCGTGACGATTTCGCGACGTGTCGCAGCACAACGTCGCGCCGCACTGTTGGCAGGTGCGGAGATGAACCCACGAGTCGCCGATCTTCACACACTCCGCGCATTCGCGAATTTCCGGCTGCTTGACGGAGGTGATGGCTTCGATGTGCGGGCAAACGGGCATTGGTTCCTTACTCGCGCAAGCGCTCGATGTTTTCTAACTGTGCTCAGCCGATGCGGCGAGTGCCATTTGCACGCCGGCGACAGCCATGCCGCCTTCGCCGACGGCAGCGGCGCAACGTTTCACCGACCCCGAGCGGACGTCGCCCGCAGCAAAAATGGCAGGCAGGCTGGTCTCTAGTGGGCTGGGCGGCCGTTTGTTCTCTTTCCAAGCGGGCGCGTTCGCAACGAGCGTACCCGTTTTGATAAATCCTTTTTCGTCGCGCTCGATCTCGAGTGGCAGCCACTCAGTGCATGGAGTGGCGCCGATCATGGAAAAAATCGCCGGTGTTCGCACAACGCGCCGCTCGCCTGTCTTTGTATCTTCCAGCTCGGCCTCTTCGAGCATTCTGCCGCCAGACATTTTTCGGATTTGGGTGTGAAAGAGAATCTCGATGTTCTCTTGTGCTTCCACCCGCCGCGAAAGATAGCTCGACATTTTAGAGAGATCGTCGCCACGGATTACGAGCAACACTTTGCCGGCGCCATCGGAAAGGAACATCGCAGCCTGGCCAGCCGAATTGCCACTGCCCGCCACGATGACGGTTTGTCCCCGACAAATCTGACCTTCCAGCGCCGTCGCCGCGTAGTAAACGCCCATATTTTCAAATTGTTCGCGCCCTTCCGCGTTGAGTCGGCGGTAATCGGCGCCAGTCGCGATCAGAACACTTTTTGCCCGGAGCACGGCACCACAACCTTCGACTTGGAGACAGGCGCGATATTCGTTACCACCATCATAACTAAGAGAGAGTGCTTGAGCCGGCGTTGAAAATTTTGCGCCGAACCGATAGGCCTGAAGCTGCGCCAGCCAGGTCAAATCGCCGCCACTAATCCCGGTCGGAAAACCAAAAAAGTTTTCGATCAAAGAGGAGGACCCAGCTTGCCCGCCGGGAGCGTAACTTTCCAACACGACTGTTTTCAATCCTTCGGAGGCGGCGTAAACGGCCGCGGCGAGACCGGCCGGACCTGCACCGACGATCGCCAGGTCCGACATAATCTCGCTTTCATTCTCGAACGCGAGTGGACGAAGCAGACCGACCACTTGCGCGACTTCGCGTAACGAAGGTCTGCGCAAAGGAGCGCCGGCCGGCGTTATCAATACCGGCAAATCGCGATTGGTCAGGTGCAGACGTTTGCCCAGCGCTTGTCCTTGTTCGCTCTCAAATTCAATGAGCCGATGCGGGATACGATTTTTGTCGAGAAAATCATCGAGCTGATGTCCTTCGCGAGCGCCGCTTGTCGCGAGAACACGCAACCCGGCAAACTCCCGATCGCGCCGGAGCCGTCGGCGGCGCATGATCAGCGCATTCACGATGGTCGTGCTGACACCGGGCAATTCGGCAAACGCGCGCCGGAGCTCGGCCGCGGGCACGTAAAGTATCTCCGCGTCCGGTGAGGTCACACGCGCGCTGGCCAGGGCTGATGTGCCCTGTAACATGGCGACGTCGCCCATGAAGTCGCGCTCGCGTGCGGTGGCGAGAATTTGTTCAGTTCCGTCGCGCTGCTCGAAAGCTTCGATCTCGCCCCGCAAAACAACGGTCAGGCCAAGATCGCGCTGTCCGGCTTTGTAAACCAGCTCGCCACGCTTTACGACGCGTCGCTCTGCAAGCGGCTCGAGCAGAGAAAGCTGGCGATCGTCCAGTTTCGGGAAGGCGACGCTTTCCGTGTCGCGATAGAACTGTTCGTCTCCCTGTTCGTCGGGTGTCATTTTAAAACCTTACGCCCTCAACCACTCGTGCGCAGCATGGATATCTTGTTGTGTTAACTGGTGGCCGCCTTCGAAAAAGCGAATCGTCACGTCCGCGCCTGCGCCGCGCAAAAGTTCCGCCAATTCTTTCGTCTCCGACGCGGGGACGATTGGATCATTCGAGCCGGCGCCAATCCAGACCCGAACTGAATCAAGATCGGGTTCCGTTTCCGGAATCAATGGGACCATAGCGCGAAACAAAATCGC
>QHOI01000099.1 GCA_003218705.1 Verrucomicrobiota bacterium
GGCCGCGATTCGCTGCGCCATGGCAATCTTTGCGTTTTGAATGCCGCTCGGTTCGGTTTGGCAGCCGGCAAAAAACAGAAGCGCAGTCGCGAAGAAAACCGGCTTTGCTCCCAAGATTGACATCTTTCAGGATCGACATCTACTCAGCTCTACGACCCGCGCAATCCCGCGTTTCCTTTTGCATCGCACTGCGCCGTCCGTAAAATTTGAGGCCAGATGCTGGAATTGGAAGTTTACGCCGCCGGTCTTGGCGATCTGGACAAGATCTTGGAGCTCGACCATCAGTTGGCCGCGATCCCGGGTCTGCGCTACAAAGTCGATCGCAACCACAACTTGGTTTATCTCGAGCTCGATCAACCCACCGTCACCTTTCGCGAGATTCGGGCGATCTTTCGCAAACTCGCGCTCGATCCGCATTTCATCGGCGCAATTCCGGGAGAGTTTCGCCCAAAAACAAAAACGCAGCCGCTGGGTGTCTAAACACAACAGCAAATGTTCGTTCGATTCTTTAACGCGCTGGGAGGACCACTCATACGGTTCGTTCAGTACTTGGGCGAGGTGGTCTTCCTGGCCGCGGACACGTTCCGCTCACTTTTTACGCATCGGTTGCGCTGGAAATTATTTCTCAACCAAATTGTCGAAATCGGATTGCTTTCGCAATTAGTCGTCGTAATCACGGGCGGATTCACCGGCGCGGTTTTTACCGCCCAGACCTATTTCCAGTTTCACAAGATCGGAATGGGCTCGGCCGTGGGCGCGGTCGTGTCGGTCGCGATCCTCCGCGAGTTAGGACCGGTCTTGACCGCGTTAATGGTGACGGGTCGCGTCGGTGCAGCCATGTCGGCGGAGATCGGAACCATGAAAGTGACCGAGCAAATCGACGCGTTGCGGGCGCTGGCAGTTTATCCGACTGATTATTTGGTCGTGCCGCGCGCACTCGCCATGATGGTCTCGATGCCTTTGCTCGTGGCCGAATGCATCGCCGTTGGCATCGCGGTCGGCTATTTCGTTGCGATTTTTTTGCTCGAAGTAAACGGGACCTATTACATGGCGAACATGGTGCGCTGGACCCGAAGTCGCGACATCATCATGGGCCTCTCCAAAGCATTTTGCTTCGGCATTCTGATTGTCTTCATCAGTTGCCACAAAGGATTGACCGCACGCGAAGGTGCGGTCGGCGTCGGACGCGCCACGACCGAAGCCGTTGTCAACGCCTCGCTCGCCGTTTTGATCAGCAACTTTTTCCTGACCATGCTGCTCAACATCATTTACCCGGCGGGCTATCAATGAACGCGCAAAATCGACAGAACGGGTCGATGATTGCCGTGAATGGGCTGGTGAAAACAATTGGTGCGCAGGAAATTCTGCGCGGTGTCGATCTCGACGTCGGGCGCGGCGAGACGCTCGCCATTATTGGGCGCAGCGGCGGCGGCAAAAGCGTTTTGCTCAAGCATCTCATCGGTTTGATGCGGCCGGACGCGGGCGAAATCTGGATTGAAGGTCAAAATATTATCGACATGAGCGAGCGTAATCTCGCGTCGATTCGCCAAAAGGTTGGTATTCTTTTTCAAGGCAGCGCCCTTTTCGATTCGATGACGGTGGCGGAGAACATTGCGTTTCCGTTACGCGAAGCCGGCGAACGCGACGCGAAAGTTCTGCGCAAACGTGTTAGCGAGATGCTCGAAGTGATGGAGCTGCAGGGGCAGGAAGAAAAAATGCCGGTGAATCTGAGCGGCGGAATGAAAAAGCGCGTCGGCCTCGCGCGCTCCATCATTCGTCAGCCATCGTGTATTCTCTATGACGAGCCGACCTCCGGACTCGATCCGGTCGTTTCCGATTCCATCAATCGTCTGATCCGCCGATTGCAGCAGCGTCTCGGCGTGACCAGCATCGTCGTGACCCATGACATGAAAAACGCGTTTCACGTCGCTGATCGCATTGCCTATCTGCACGAAGGAAAGATTTACTTTCAAGGAGCGCCGGAAGAATTGCGGCAATCACCGGATCACATTCTCCAGGATTTTCTGCTTGGTCGATCGGACGAACAGTTGACCCCGAAAGCGTTCGGGGTCGAGAGTTGAAAGCGAAATGAACCGGCACGAGCGAGGTTTGGAATTTAAGGTCGGCATCTTTGTTTTTGCCGGATTGGCGATGTTGGGCGCGCTGGTGGTGCAGTTTGGCAGGCTGGGGGAAGGTTTCAAAGCTTACTATGCACTTACGATCCGCTTTAGCGACGCCAGCGGCTTGTTGAAAGGATCTGACGTTTTACTCGCGGGCGCGCGCATCGGGAAAGTTTCGGGCGGGCCACGTCTGGTCGGCGAAGGAAACGGTGTCGCCGTCCCGCTGAAGATTTATGATTACGTGAAAATTCCAGACGGAAGCAAATTTACCGTTGGCAGTTCCGGTTTGCTTGGCGATCGCTTTGTCAGTGTCACCATGCCATCCGGTGTGCCGACAAAATTCCTGCAACCAAACGCCTATCTCAATGGCACGCGTGAGACCGGTATCGACGATCTCACCCGCGAAGGCGGCGCGCTGGTTGGCGATCTTCGCGGTGTTGTCCAAAAGATCGACACCACCATGACGCGGCTGAACGAAGACATGCTTTCCAAAGAGACTGCCGAGAATCTCAGGTCGAGCGTTGCGCATTTAAACGAAGCGACGACCGCGTTTGCGGAATCTTCGAAGAAACTTGGCGGCGTGGTCGATAAAGCCGATTCGGCGATGGACTCGACCAGGAAAGCGGCCGACGATTTGCAGAAAGTGATGAGTTCCGCCACTCAAGGAAAAGGATTGCTCGCGGCACTGCTCACGAATCAGGAACTGGCCAACGATTTGCGCGCACTCGTGACTAACTTGCGCGAGCACGGCATCCTGTTTTATCGCGACACGGCCGCGAAGGTTGGCAGCAACGCCACGCCGCCGCCTAAACCGCGGGCCCAAGCTCGAGGACGTTGATGACGCCGTTACTGACGATCAATTTATTGCGTGTTCTGTTCGTCACGTTTTGTGCGGCGATTGGCACAAATATTTCCTCCGCGCTGGTTGGAAATCCCTGGCCCGGTTTGGTGTTCGGAATCGTTTTTGGTTTGGTAGTCGTGCTGATCGATCGCTTGCTCAAGGGCGTTTCGCTTCGCTTATTTTCCTCGGCTACATTCGGACTCTTACTTGGCTTGATTTTCGCGAACTTGCTGATGGCGTCCGAGGTTTTGCGCTATCAATCCGAGGCCTTGCAGTGGGCCGCCCGTCTGATTGTTTATGCGCTTTTTGGCTATCTCGGAATGATGCTGGCGATGCGGAGCAGTCGCGATGAATTCTCGCTCATCATTCCTTATGTGCGCTTCGCTCGCGAAATGACGCAACATGAGCCGCTGGTGGTCGATACCAACGTCATCATCGACGGTCGCATCGCCGATCTTTGCGCGACCGGATTCCTCAGCCGCTCGCTCATCGTACCGCGATTTATTTTGGATGAATTGCAGTTGCTGGCGGATTCGCACGACCCGACCAAACGCGAACGCGGTCGGCGCGGTCTGGAAATTTTGAATCAACTCCAGCGTTCGCGCGAAATCGAAGTCACGGTTCACGAGAGCACTGGCGAAGATGGCGATCTTGGAACGGACGCGCGTCTGGTGGGGATCGCCAAGGTATTGAAGGCGCGCCTACTCACGAACGATCACGCCCTTTCGCAGGTCGCGCGGTTACAGAAACTAGCGGTGCTGAATCTGGCCGATCTCGCTCGCGCGCTTCGGCCGAGCGTTGTCGCGGGCGACGAAATTGATTTGCATCTGGTCAAGGAAGGTCGCGAGCCACATCAGGCCGTTGGTTATTTGCCGGACGGAACCATGATCGTGGTCAATCACGCGCGCGCGCATGTCGGCAAGATCCGGACCGTGGTGGTGGCGAGCGCACTCCAAACCGCCGCCGGTCGCCTCATCTTCGCCGAGCTTAAGAACGGCGCCGCGCAAGCGCCGGCTTCGCGCGAATCGGTTTGAAGGGCTTTCTCAAGTTCATTTTGCCCTCCGGCATTGTCGACATTGCGAAAAATCGGCAAAAGCTGCGCACCATCGGCCGGCGACTTTCGCCCACAGAAATATTCAAGAGCGACCGGCTCGTGCTCGATGCCGAGCAAAGCGGCTTGTCGCTTTTTGCTCCGGGCCAAGCAACGATCACGACATCGAGTTTGTCCTCGTCGCCAGCGAGAAAGGGAATGATACGCCGGAGAGGTTCCGCGCGTTTGCGGAAAGACGGCATCTGAAGCTGCCGCTTGCCTTCGATGCCGGAGGAAAAGCCCATGACAGTTTCGGTTTCAGTGGAGTGCCAGCGCTGGCGGTTCTCGACCGAACCGGGCCGGGTGCGTCTTACCCGCCAAGGATACAACGCTGCTGAAACCAGTTTTCGACGCGATCTCGTTGAGTTTCTAAAGACGTTGTAGCGAACAACCGAATAAGACTCGACGCGATCGCAGATTTCATGGAAGAAATAATCCATGAAACTTCGGCATGTCTATCTCGCGCTGTG
The DNA here is from genome assembly GCA_003218705.1 of Verrucomicrobiota bacterium. GTDB lineage: Bacteria > Verrucomicrobiota > Verrucomicrobiia > Chthoniobacterales > UBA10450 > AV40. The sequence continues at coordinate 4,522 of QHOI01000099.1, forward strand.
CGTGCTTGGGCTGCTTTTG
>QHOI01000042.1 GCA_003218705.1 Verrucomicrobiota bacterium
GTGCTTGATGAGCCTACTGCCGGCGTCGATCCCGCCGGCTCACGCGACATTCGCAATTTGATTGTCGATCTTAAACAGCGCGGCATCACCGTCCTCTTGTCTTCGCATTTGCTCACGCAAGTGCAGGAGATCTGCGATCGCGTCGGAATTCTCGCGCGTGGCGTGCTGGTTCGTGAAGGTCGCCTCGAGGAATTGATCGCGATTGAGAACCGGAGTGAGCTCGTCCTGGAAAATGCGTCCGAAGCGCTGGTGAACGAAATCGAAAAGCTCGCCGCCAATTCAAATGCAAGACTCATCGACCGTCGAAAATCGACCACCACGCTCGAGCGTTTGTTTCTGGAGGCGACCCAAGAATCAGAATCATCCGCTAAACCCGCCAAATGACGCTAAATATTTTATGGGGCTCTGAACCTCTGGTGTCATTTCGTGTATTTGGCGGACTCCTCTTTTGTTGAAATGAGCGAGCGACTGTATCGCGGATTTTCGCCGGCACGGATTTTCGCGATCAGCATCAACACGCTGATCGAACTCACCCGCCAAAAAGCTTTTTACGTTCTTCTGATTTTCGCACTGCTCCTCATCGGCTGCTCCGTTTTCATGGCGCGATTCACTTTTCAGCAGGAATTCCAAATCCTGAAAGACATTTCGCTCGGCGCGATGTCGATCTTCAGTTCACTGCTGGCAATCGTTGCGACGGCGCGTCTCATCCCGCAAGACATCGAAGACCGGACCGTTTACACGATTTTGGCAAAGCCGGTCCCGCGCTTCGAATATTTACTTGGCAAACTTTTTGGCGTCTTGCTACTGCTCGCGATCAACATCGCTCTGATGAGCGCGCTGTTCGTGGTCGTTCTTTACGTGCGCGAGCGGACCGTGCTCAACGAAACGCTGCGTCAGATGAGCCGCGCGCCGGGCGAACAGTTAGACGCTGCCGTAAATGCTATTCGCGCCGCCGGACTCAACATCGATATCCTCACCGGCGTCGCGGTCATTTATCTAAAAGCGTGTCTGCTCGCCGCTTTGACGCTTTTTGTTTCAACGTTTGCGACCACAAACATTTTCACAGTCGTCGTGATGGTGTTCGTGTATTTCATCGGCCATCTCCAGGCGACCGCGCGCGAATATTGGCTGGAGTACCAAAGTGCCGGCTGGGTCGCGCGCACGTTTCTCGCGATCGTTGCACTGATCTTTCCCGATCTTCAGGCCTTCAATTTGGTCGATGAGATTGTCGCCGGCGTCGCGATTCCGCTCGCCCTCCTCGCCAAAACGGCGTTGCTCGGAATTTTTTACACTGCCATCTACACATTGGCAGCAACGTTCGTTTTTTACGGCAAAGAACTATGAGCCGCGTTCTCTTCGCGTTTGCGACGCTTCTCGCTTTTGGGGTGATGAAACTTCCGGCTGAGCACGCGCTCTCGCTTCAACATCGATCCGCTTCAGGCGGGCAGTCTGACGATATCGCGAATCTTGACCTGCGTGAAAAAATCGGACAGCTCGGGTTCGTCGCCGCGCTGAGCGGTTTTCGTGCAATGCTGGCGGATTTTCTTTTTATTCAGGCGCACGCCGCATGGGAACGGACCGAATGGGGACGCGTTCTGTTTTTGTTCAGACAAGTCACCACTTTACAGCCGCACGTCCCGCTGTTTTGGGACATGGCCGCGTGGCACATGGCTTGGAACGCGAGCGCAGCGGCGATGAACGATCCGTCACAGCCGCGGCTCGTGCTGCGGGTGAAAGCGCAACGCGAATATTTTGCGCTCGGCAAAGATTTCCTGGAACGCGGAGTCAAAAATAATCCTGACAAACCGCCGCTCTATGAAGCCCTCGCCCGGCTTTATCGCGACAAATACAACGATCACGCTCGCGCGTCGGAATATTTCGCAAAGGCATCAGCCTTACCCGGAGCGGCGAGTTACGACAAACGCTTTTCGGCCTACGAGCTCTCGTATTGCGAAGGACGTGAACGCGAAGCCTACGAGTGTTTGCACGGGCTTTACAATAAAGGCGAAAAGGAACGCCTGCCGACTTTGATCAAGCGACTGAAATTTCTGGAAGAGAAACTGAACGTCCCGCCGGAGCAGCGCATTCCGGATAAGGAACGTTGATTTCTGTAGAGTCCGCCGTCCCCGGCGGAAGAAGGAGATCGATTGCCGCTGAGGACAGCGGCCGCTACAGTGGAAGACCTTCGTTAACACCCGATGCGCTTTGCGATTTTCAGTGACATTCATGCCAACCTTGAAGCGCTCGAGGCCGTGCTCGCCGACGCGCGGGAGAACAAGTGCACCGACTTCGTTTGTCTCGGCGACGTGGTCGGTTACAACGCCAACCCGCACGAGTGCGTCGCGCGCGTCCGCGAAATGGACTGCCCGATCGTCAAAGGCAATCACGATGAGCAGGCGTCGCTGGTCGAATCGTCCCGTGATTTCAACGAGATGGCCGAGGCCGCAATTCAATGGACGCGCGATCATCTGAGCGACGCGGACAAAGAATGGCTGCGGGCGCTGAAATTGCAGCGGCAAGTGCGCGATTTCACCATCGTTCACGCGACCCTCGATACGCCCGAGCAATGGGGCTACGTCTTCAACAACCTCGACGCAGCCGCGAGCTTCACTTATCAGCACACCACTGTTTGCTTCTTCGGGCACACTCACGTGCCGATGGCATTTGTGCGCGACGACGGCGTCCAACGTCAACGGATCGACAAGCTGCGGATTGATCCGAGCAAAAAATATTTTATCAACACCGGCAGCGTCGGGCAACCGCGGGACAGTGATTGGCGCGCAGCATATTGCATTTATCACATCGAGGGCGCGGTGGTCGAACAACGCCGGGTAAAATACGACCTCGCCACGGCGCAGAAAAAGATCATCGACGCCGGCCTGCCCCGTTTATTAGCGGAACGCCTCGCCATTGGAAGATAAAGCGAGACCAGTGAAAAATCTGATCGTGTGAGCAACAATTCTTCCGTTCTCTTACATTCGTGTTAATTCGTGTCCATTGGTGGTGAAATTTTGAACTCAATCCTCATCATCAAGCCAAGTTCGCTCGGCGACATCGTTCACACCTTGCCGGCGGTGGCGGCGATTCGTGATGCGCACCCGCATGCGACAATTACCTGGGTGATGAATCCAGAATTCACGCCGCTGCTGCGGGGAAATTCCGACGTCAATCACATCCATGGTTTTCCGCGTCGCGAATTTAGCGGACTCGGCGCGCCGGTCAGCATGATGCCATGGCTCAAAGAAACCCGAAAGCTGCGGCCCGATCTCGCACTTGATTTTCAGGGACTGCTCCGGAGCGCATTCATCGCGCGGGTCAGCGGCGCGAAACAAGTTTATGGAATGAGCGATAGCCGCGAGGGCTCGCGTTTTTTCTACAGCCGGACCGCCAAAGTGAATCGCCGCGAACACGCGGTCGAGCGCTACCTCAAACTGGCCGAACTTGCCGGCGCGCAAATCGGCGACGCGTTGCGCTGTCCGCTACCAAGCGGCGATCCGTTGCCGCGGTTCGACGAATTTCCGCCGTTTATTTTGCTGCACCCGTTCGCGCGGGGACGCGGTAAATCATTGACCAATCGCGTAATCGAGGAAATTTGCCGTGCGTTTGCGCCAACGCGCGTCGTTGTCGTTGGAAAAACAAACCACAACATCGACGTCGCCGAAAATTGTGTCGAGCTGACCAATCAAACTTCGCTTTTGCAATTAATCCGGCTGATCCGGGTCGCGCGTTTTGTCATCAGCGTGGACAGCGGCCCGATGCACATCGCCGCCGCCGTCAACGTTCGCCTCTTGTCGATCCACACCCGGACCAATCCGCGTCGCGTCGGTCCCTACAATACCGACGCCTGGATTTGGAAGGACGGAAAGATTCTGCGCGTTAGCGAATTGGAAAACACCAAACTCAAACGCCACGGCCGACCTTTCAAAACCAAAGATGTCCCCGCCATTGTCGAACTGATCCGGCCGCTCGTCCCGATTGATCCGATGCTGGCTTAGGGTTTGGGTTCCAAATCAGCCAAGAGCTTTTCGTATTTGTGAGTAGTAGGATTCTCCGGTCCCAAGACTTTGCGGGCACCTTCTGCAGCTCGTCCCGCGAACTGCTTCGCTTCCGCGACTTTGTGCTTTCGAAGTGAATCTGACGCCAGATAATAGCAGGTTCGCAACGTTTCCGGGTGTGTAACTCCAAGAATCTTTTCCGTGACATTTAACA
>QHOI01000043.1 GCA_003218705.1 Verrucomicrobiota bacterium
CGACGGTAACTATGACAATCAGATTACAAATCCATACACCGCCGACACTGGGGCTGGTCCCGGTACACTTAGGCAAGGCGTACTCGCATGGTCGTACGGGAAGGACACGAAACTCGGCAATAATGGTGACGGAAAATACAAGAATTCGGACGATGTGATTTCGTGGCAATAACTTGTCGAAGCGCTTGGCTTTGACTTTTCACTGGTCACTCGTCACTATTCACTTCTTCCGTCGCGGGTGTAATTCAATGGTAGAATGGCAGCTTCCCAAGCTGCACACGAGGGTTCGATTCCCTTCACCCGCTTTTATTTCGCGTGCAGGGAATTAAAAGCGTCACGCCGCAGTCCCGCGACTGCGGGACGAAGGCGGACGAAGATCCGCGCCCGACACGGACGCCACTACATCATTTGCCGCCGAAGAATTTCTTGAAGGACTGGAAGAGTTTGTTCGGGATGTCGCCAGCTTTTTTTCCGAAGTCGTTCAGTTTCTGCGCGAACTGCATTTGTTCGCCGCCGTGGATTTCGCAACCCGCCGTGGGAACTTTGTCCGCCGGAAGATCGAGTTCGTAAGCGGTGCCGGCTGCTTCACAACCGGTGGTGGCGAGATGATTTGAAAGCGAGCAAACCAACGCGTGCTGCATCGGCATGCTCGGTTGCAGATCCTGCGGCGGATAAATGGTGGCGGCTTTGTTCATTACTTGCACCCAGACCGGCAGCGCGAGCGCGGCGCCGTAACCATGCGGAATAATTGTGACCGGTTGATCGAATCCAACCCAAACTCCGCAGGTCATGGTCGAAGTGTAACCGACGAACCACGCGTCTTTGTAATCGTTGGTGGTTCCAGTTTTTCCGGCGGCCGGCAATTTGAAGCCTAACGAACGCGCCGCCGCCGCCGTTCCGCGGGTGAGCACTTCCTCCATCAATTGCGAAGTCATCCACGCCGCGCTCGAGTCAAGCGCAGGCGCGGCAATGTGCGACGCACGATAAATCGGCTGATGCTCGGTATCGTCGATTCGCTCGATGATGTAAGCCTGCTTGCGCACACCGGCATTCGGAAAAACCGTGTAAGCGGTGGTCAGATCTTTCAGATCGGTTTCAAACGCACCGATGTAAATGGCCGGACCGCGCGGAACGTTGTCGCTCAGATTTAGCGTGGTCGCGATTTTTTGGACGGCATCTAGCCCGGCGAACTGCCCAACGCGAACGCTCATGGTGTTGCGCGAATGAATCAGGCCGTAAGAGCACGGTTGAATCCCGCCGTAGGTCCCATCCGAATTTGCGGGCGACCAGTTTCCGGCGCCGTCGATCTCGCCCGGCTGAATCGGGCTGTCGCTAACTGACGCGCCGGGCAGTAATCCTTCCGAAAACGCCACCGTGTAAACAAACGGTTTGAATGCGGAACCGACCTGTCGATTTGCGGGCGGCAGCGCGCGATTGAATTTGCTTTGCGAATAATCGCGACCACCGACCAGTGCGCGAATGCCGCCGCTGTTGTTATCGATTGCAACCACCGCGCCTTCCAAATATGGCATCGAAGAATCCTCGCCGTTTTCCGGCGGATGATAATTTGCCTTGAGCGGATGATTAAAATTTCCCTGATGCTCGATCTTCGTGAGCTGGCTTTCGAGCGCCTGTTGCGCCGTGCTTTGCACGTTCGGGTCGAGCGTGGTGTAGATAAACAAGCCGCCGTTGTCGATCTGGTCCTGTGTGAGAATCAGGTTCAAATCGCGCTGGACCGCGTCCATCGCGTAATTTTCCTGGATCTGAAGCAAGCGCCGGGGGTGGGCATTAACCTTGGCGAGCTTGGCTTGGGCCGCTTCCGCCGCGGGAATTTTTTTAACTTCAACCATCCGATCCAACACCGCGTTGCGTTCGTTGGCGGCGCCTTCCGGATTTTTTAGTGGCGAAAACCGGTTCGGGCTTCGAATCAGTCCGGCGATCAGCGCCGCCTCAGGAAGATTCAGTTTCGACGCGTTCTTCCCAAAGTAAGCCTGGGAGGCCGTTTCGACACCGTAACAACCGGCGCCGAAATAAATCCGGTTCACGTAAAGCTCGAGGATCTGCTTTTTCGTAAATTCGTGTTCGATCCGGAATGCGACCATTGCTTCCAGCAGTTTGCGGCTCACGTTGCGCCCGCCCAGCGGAAGACTGTTGCGCGCGAGTTGTTGAGTAATGCTGCTCGCACCTTCCTTGGCCGAGCCGCTCAAAATGTCGCGCACCAGGGCGCGGAGAATGCCGCGCCAATCAACTCCGGGATGTTGGTAAAACCGCGTGTCTTCGCGCGCCAGCAGCGCATCGATGAACAGCGGCGAAACTTCATCGAGTGAAACGCGCAACCGATTGGAGCCGGCAAGGCGGCTGTAGATTTTTCCATCGACATCGAAGACGGTGTTACGTTCCGGCATCGCACCAACTTTCTTCGTGTCGAAGCTCGCAGCCCACGCGCCGTAAAAAAGGAGCAGCGCCAGACCGGCCCCGGCGATCAGGACGAAGAGCGTGATCTTCCAACCGTAACGAAAAAGTTTACTGCGCTTTTTCCCGCGCGACCGGAACCGGGCCAAAAATTTCATGGAGCAGGACAGGAAACTTAACCAAAGATCGACATCTGCCAAAAACCGCAATTTGTCATGTCGAGCGAAGTCGAGACCACGAATTCAGGTAGGGGCGATTGACTCCAATCGCCCGCGGGCGGTTCGGTGAACCGCCCCTACCAGAAGCAGTTCAGCCGAGCAGATCGCCGTAGCGTTTGGTGGCCAATTCCAAACAGCGCGCGAGAATTTCAGACGAGGTTTGCAAGCGAAGAACTTCGCCCACCAACTGCTCACACTCAGGCACGGCCAAACTCCGCACTGCCATTTTCACTCGCGGAACAGACGTAGCGCCGACACTTAATTCGTCAATACCAAGGCCGAGCAAAATCGGAATCAGCGCAACATCGCGCGCCATCTCGCCACAAACTCCGACCCAAATTTTGTTCGCATGCGCGGCATCGGCGATCATTTTCAACAGCCGCAAAACCGCCGGGTGCGTCGGCTCGTAGAGATGCGCAATGCGTTCGTTCACCCGATCAACCGCGATGGTATATTGGATCAAGTCGTTCGTACCGATGCTGAAGAAGTCCACCTCGCGGGCGAGCGTATCGGCAGAGATCGCCGCGCTCGGAATTTCAATCATTGCACCGACTTCCATCTTGCCGGCTTTCTTGTCGCCAACTTCACGTCTGCATTCGTCCAAGACTTCTTTGGCGTGGCGCAATTCCTCCAAACCGGAAATCATCGGGAACATGATCTTGACATTGCCGACCGCGCTCGCGCGCAAGATCGCACGCAATTGGGTTTTGAAGATGTCTATGTTCTCCAGACAAAAACGAATGGCGCGCCAGCCTAGGAACGGATTCAACTCATCGCCGACATCGACCGCGCCGACGGCCAGTTTGTCTCCACCTAAATCGAACGTGCGAATGATGAGCGGGTTTGGCTTCACCTGTTCGGCCACTTTTCGGTAAGTTTCGTATTGTTCCTCTTCGCTCGGGAGCGTGTCGCGATTCACGAAGAGAAACTCGGTCCGATAAAGCCCAATGCCTTCGGCGCCATTTTCGGCGACGGCCTCGACGTCGCCCGGCAGTTCGATGTTGGCGGAAAGAACAATGTGACGGCCGTCGCTGGTGGTCGATGAAGTCTTGCGAAGTCGTCGCAGCTCTTTGGTAACCTGACCTTTTCGGATCTCGATCTCGCTGTAGTAGGAAAGTGTTTCCGCCGTTGGATCGACAATCAGCAGACCGGTATAACCGTCGAGCAACACGGGCTGGCCGCTCTCGAGTTTCTCGGTCGCATCATGCAAACCGACAACGGCTGGAATGTTGAGCGACCGTGCAATGATCGCGGTGTGCGACGTGCGGCTGCCCAAATCCGTGGCAATTCCGAGCACGAGCTCCCGATTCATCGTCGCGGTGTCGGATGGCGTAAGATTGTGCGCGACCAAGATGTGCGGCTCAGCAGCGGAGAATACTGGTTTCGGCGCTTTCCCCTGCAGATTTCGAACGATGCGGCGCGTCACGTCCTGCATGTCGACCGCGCGTTCGCGCAAATAGGGGTCGTCGATTTTGCTCAGTGTTTCGGCGTAATTACTGGCCACTTCCTGAAAAACCCACTCGACGTTGCAACGCTCGGTCTCGAGCCGGCGCAAAACCTCGTCAATCAAGGTTCGGTCTTCGACCACGAGCAAGTGGGCGTCGAAAATGGCGGCGTCTTTGGCGCCGATCGCTTCCGCAATTTTCTGCTGCATCTCGAGAATCTGGACACGTGTTTGCACGAGCGCGGCCTCGAACCGCGCGATTTCATTTCCAATTTGCGACGGTTCGATGTGATAACGCGGCACGTCATCGAAATCGTCCCGCACGACATGAATGACGCCGCGCGCCAGCCCGGGAGAAACGCCCGCTCCTTGAAACCGGATTTCCTTGTTATCGCCGCTCATCCGCGTGCGATTCTATAGAGAAATCAATCTTCGTGAAAGCGCGCATTGATTAATTCCTCCAAATCGGACATCGCCTTGGCGGCGTCTGGTCCTTCGCAGCGGATGTGGAGCTTCGATCCCTGGCCGGCCGCAAGCATCATCAATCCCATGATGCTTTTGCCGTTCACTT
>QHOI01000154.1 GCA_003218705.1 Verrucomicrobiota bacterium
TGCTTCAAACGCGATCAAACCGGTATTCCAAGCCTTGGTGGAAGCGGACGCCAGCTCCGGATGAAACCGCTCGCGCAAGCCGGATCCGAGCGCTCTGATTACGCTCCGCGGCTGGACCCACGCATCCGTGATCAGAAGGCGCAGCGCTTCTCGCCGGAAAAGCGCGCGCGGAACTGCGTAATGCTCGCGCGCGCCAATTTGGCAGCAAATCCAGCTTGATTCATTCATTGACTAATCGTCGAAAGGGACGGTAACCGATTGATCACGCTCTCCAAAGGAACTGGCCCACGTTTATTAAGCTCGCGGCTTAAGCGGTAAATGCGTCGATCAACAGGTTTGCGTTCGATATCGCCACCAAAACATTCAGCCAAGCCGCTGAAGATTCCGGAAAACATTTTGGTCGGGTGTTGCGCGTACCGAATCGCGTAGATGCTGCCCTTCACAGCGGTCGCGACAAGATGAAACGGCAAGTAAGGCATCGGCACATTCTGGCAGGCAAAAAGAATGTCGTTACGCCGACCATAAAAATCCATTCGCTCTGAGCTGCGGTGCTCAGATACGTAGTGGTGAATCGGATCGGATCTTCCTAATCGGGTTATATATCCCGCCGCCAACATCCGCAGACAGAAATCGCCTTCTTCACCTTGATGAAGAAGATGTTCGCGATAGCCGCCGAGTTGCAGAAAAATATTGCGGCGCACGGCGTATGCGGTCCCAACAAATCTGTCTGTCACCCAAATATGAGACGAATCTGGGGCAGATTGTCGAACTCGACTGTCATTACGCGGTTCAAAACATGGGATTGCAACGGCGCCAATTCGGGACGTGGAAAAATCGCGAAGTGTTTGCTCGATCACTCTTGGGCTCGAGAATTCCGCGTCGTCGTCGATTGAAAAAATGATCTCAGTGTCTATTAACGATGCCGCCCGATTGCGCTGGAAAACATATCCGCGAGAAGTGTCACTTTGCACAAATCGAATCATGGGAAACCGCGAGCGGAGCATTTCTGGCGTTCCATCGGTCGACTGATCGTCAATCACCAGGATCCTCGGCTGCGATGTTTGATTCAAAGCCGACCGAATTGCGACTGCTAAATCTTGTTTGCGATTCTTTGTAACAATTACGACTGCAGCGTCCATACGGCTATATCAGGCATTTTTGAGTCCAACGAACGCTTAGGCTGGAAATTAGTATCTAGCTCCGACTATGTAGTGCTTTATATGGATATGGCCGCCACGCGGGGTTGTTCATTTAACAGCCGCTTCTTGCGGAAGATTCCTAGCCGGCACCCCAGCGACCTTTGCGCCAGGATCGACATTCTTAGTCACGACGCCGCCCGCTCCAATCACGGCACCGTTGCCAATTGAAACTCCCTTAAGAATGATGACACCAGCTCCGACCCAGACGTTGCTACCAATTCGAACCGGACCCGAACGAAGCGGTTGCTCTCCGATCAATTGCCCTTTCTCATAACCATGATCATGGTCTGTAATGTAACAAAGGGGACCGATCATACAGTTTTCGCCAACCACGATTTCCTCTGACGCATCGAAGATTGTGAAACGGTTGATATAACTCCCAGCGCCAATTCTAATTCGTTTGATTGCCGTGCGCGTACCGTTTGTCAAAAGCACAACGCCTTCATCGAGCGCTACCCCATCGCCAAGCGTGATATCCCACGGATTCCGCGGCACCCGTATGCTTTGTATCCAACACCGTCGACCAATCTGCACGCCAAGGCGCCGAAGTCGAAAAATTCGAAATCGCATTGCGATGGCCCTGGGATAGCGAATGATTCGATTGACCGCGTCATCGCGCCCGCAGCTTAAATTGGACTTGCTCACGAAGTCTCCTCAACCGTTTGAGACACATCGTACCGACTCTGTCCGCGGAGAGTGTACCACGCTGCCACCAATGGAAAAGCGCACAGATATTTCCAGCGCACAAGCTGCAGATGCCAACAGAAGGTCTTCCAGTATAAATCCCAACCGTGTCGGGGATTACCATGCTCAACGCAGGCAATGCTAAACGGTCGCGTATGCAACGTTATTAGGCGTAACCGGTCGCGTCTTCGAGCATCACCGCCTGGATATTTCCCCGCACGCTCTTGCTGCACCAAATTTAGTTCTCCTTGATATAAGAGCTCCCAATTCTTACAGGCGTTAGTCTCATGTTGACGATATCCTAGGGTTACGGGCGCAAGGATCTGTACAAATCGATCTACTAAGCCGAAACGGACTGCCAAGTCCGCATCCTCGGCATAAATTCGCCGCTCTGTGAAACCACCCGTGTTGTAGAAAAGCTCGCGTCGAACAACCATCATACACGACCCTACAAAGTAGTGTTTGTGACTCGAGGCATAATAGTCGGGAAACGCCTCAGCGCATACCGGTTCGCGTTTTACCACTGCCAAATCTTGATCGTCCCAAAATAATTTCAGCTTTGCCGCAATCAGAGCAGGGTTGTGGTACTGCTCGATGGCCTTTGCAAACGTCGAGAGTGTCCAGGGAAACCAGATGTCGTCGCTGTCGAGAAATGCGATGTATTCCCCGCTCGCTTGGCTGACACCATAATTACGTGCCGCACCCGGTCCTTTGTTATTTTGTCGCAAGACTCGAATCCACCGATGCCTCTGCAAGATCGACATCGTCTCGTCGGTCGAGCCGTCATCGACGACGATTGTTTCATAATCGGTGAACTCTTGCGCTTGCAGCGAATCAAGCGTCGCACGGATATACCGGGCGCGGTTATAAGTCGCAATAATGACAGAAAAGAGCATCAGCTGCCAAAGTCGACGCTTCTGTTTTTTGTTGTTCTCTCGCACAGCCGAGGCACCTTTGATGATTTCAGATGTCGCGTGAAACGTCCGCGCGGCTGCTCATGAATCCGAAAGAAGCGTTCCGCAGTTTTGGCTCTGTCCTGCGAGAGCATGGCGTTCGCGCGTTGATTCGTGCGATAGGCGATCGGCTTTATATCCGCTGGTTTGAATGGCGCCTTGGCATTCGCTCCGAGGCGGTAATTAATCTGAAGGAACTCGGTATCGACAATACCTCCTGTCGTCCATACGTTCCGACCGACTATCATAGTTTTCAAACCATTCTCGATGGGCTCGAAATTCGATCCAACGAGGACGTGTTTCTCGACTTTGGCTCGGGAATGGGACGCGCGGTTATCATGGCGGCGAAATATCCGTTCCGAAAGATTTACGGTATCGAGATCGCTCGGCAATTGAATGAAATTGCGCGTCAAAACGTGCGCCGCGCGTTGCCTCGTCTGAAATGCCGCGACATTGAACTCATTACAGCGAACGCGAGGGAGTTTGTAATTCCCGATGAAGCAACCGTGATTTATTTTTTTAATCCCTTCTCCGGCGAAGTCCTTGCCGACGTGTTGCAAAACATTCGAGCGTCGTTGCGACGGCAACCTCGGGCCCTGCGGCTTATCTGCAAAATTCCGGAGCGATCTGCCTTCGAGGAAGAGATCGTCAAGCATACATGGCTGATAAAAGAACGGGAAATTATTTTCGATACAAATTCGCGCTACCTCTTTCTCACAGCTCACGACACAGAAGGGTGAGTCGCTCATATTCTGAATCAGCCCATTCTTCGCGACCGGTGCATTACGCGTCGCAAGGGTTCCCCCAACGGCGAGCTTTTTACGAGCGCTCGAAGCTTTCGCTCAGCGCCGCGTCGGAACGAAACCCAGGAAGGGAGTTCCACACTACCGCATGCCAGCGGTATAGACGCATTCATCAGGCGTTTTTTGTACAACTGATCGCCCTTTCCGAAATCAAGATACCCGATGCCCAAACGACTGGCACACTCAGCCATCTTCAGCCAAAGTAGAAACCCTGGTGAATACGATGCAAACCGGTCTTCGAACCCAAGAAACCATCCGTGCCATACGTTAGACGATCTGATGTTCAGGAGAGCGGCAATCCGTTCGGAACCCGCGTTAAGCACCGAGAGCATTCCGCCAAATTCGGGTGTTTGGATCTGGAATATGGTTTCGACTGTGTTCCTTATCCATTCCTGCGCAAACAAGTCTGCCTGCGAGAGCGATTGGTTATATTGTTCCGACTTCTTGTCCATGATCCAATGAAGCACCGCAATGTCTTTGACATGTTTCTCAAAACGGAGTGGACCGACTTCGCGTTCAAGCTTACGCATGAACTGCAAAGGTCTCCGCAAACCTGAACCGGAAGATTTGCGCTCTTCAAGATAACGGTCAAAGCCCTCGGACAAATCGATGATTGGCGAAAATTCTCTGAATTGATGGAAAGGTTGGAAGCTTCTTTGCGACACCAGCAAGTGATCAAAATCCCACGCCACGAGTTTGCAGGCACGTAAGAGTTCAAGCGGGTCGAAGACCAGCTCTGACGCGCAGACCACACCGTGATAATCGGACAATGGATGACCGACGGCTCTTCCGATGGTTTTGCTTTCGCGTTGGAACGGAAAAAAACCTACGACCTCGCCACCCTCTTGAATTAGCGCGATTTCGACATCATTTCGAGCTGCGGCCACCACCGAAGTGAATTCAGGCGCGAAGAAAGGACTAATAAGGAGCGGATTTGATCGCTGTAATTCCGTCCACCGGTCAACAAGATCGCGTCCTAATTCGCGGCCCGGAATTAAGGTAATCTGCATCGCCAAGCTACAGCGCACTCCTGATTGCTGCCGCTACGGAAATTGTCCAGAAAACTTCATCGGGACGGACGGCGCGACGAAGAAGGCTGGTCGGTGGAATGCCCATGCCATCAATTGATGCACCCGCGATCTCGCACAGTTTTCTCCCTAATGAACGCAGGTTCTGCGGCGCACAGCCGGAAAGGTCCCGAACATCGTGCATCGCTTCCAGCGCGAGATATTTCTCAGTAAGTCGCTCAGGAGAGAGCGCGTGGGAATAAAAGCCACCCATTTCAGGAGACTCGCCTTCTCTGCGAGGAGGCAACGGAACACCACTGCCCGCCGGCCCCAGCGGAATGAGTTCTGACCAGCGATTGTGAACGCTTGTCAGAAAGAAACGTCCATCTTGTTGATTCGTTTCGCGAAGCGCTTCGCAGACGGCCATAGTTGTCGCTGTGTGGTCGGCATGCGGGTCAAGCCAAGGATCGGGCAACACAATAACCGTGGGTCGTGTCAGTTTTAAAATGTGAGCTAGATCCGACACTAGCGAATCCCATGTACATTCAGCGCCATCGCGTAGTAAGGGTGAAACATTCAATCGCCGCAAGCCGTCGAAATCGAACGCGTCTTTGTCGCGTTTGTTGAAATCAACTGTCGGCGATGCTCGCATCTCAGATAGCCGGCCATCCGGATATGCCAGATTCAAAACATTTTCGCGCGGCACGCCCCCAATCTGAGGCACTATAATGCTATCGAGCACGCGCATGCGGCCAACTTGCGCCCGCGTAAGTTGCACTCCATAATTCTTGCCTGTGTAGCGATCGCTGGCGTCGCCCGCAGTGACGGTAACAATTGTGGCCTGTGTGTCGGCATAAAGACCGAATGCAGCGAGTTCTGCATCATCCGGATGAGGCGATACAACCAGCATTCGGTCGTCAGGACGGACAGATTGATGGCACACATACAACGATGTCCTCCCAGTCACCCAGGCTACTCGCAGTCCGTGAAGCATCACGCGCGTGCCAGCTTTCGCACCGGCCCTGATAAGCCGCGTCAAATTCAAAAAACGTATGCCTCTGACACCGCGTTCGAAAAATTGCTTGTCGCAAAAGGCTTCCCAAGAAATTTCGACCGACGGATCGAAGACCAATCCGGTAGCGGTGTATTGAAGGTGCAGTTCCAGGAAAACAGTAACGGCATTTGCTGATAATTCCGGAAGTATGAAACCGGTTGAATCACATACGATGGAGATCGCCTCTACTGATTTCGGCGCGACACCGAGCGCGAAATTCTGGCGAGGATTATATTTGAGCTCACGACAATACCTGTGATGGCGAAGCGCGACCCAAGCGCTTCCAAACACTAGACCAATTAAAGCTAAGCTCAGGAGACAAAGGACCAAGCTGTTCATCCGTGATTCGCCACGTGTATGTTGCGGACCGTATGCACGATCTGACGTTTTGCTTTAATCAAACCGCGTAATGCATCGGGATATAACGAGCCGCATTTGTAAAAGAATTTGAAGAACCAGGACAAATACGGCCAACTAAGTTCCCGGATGCGCGCATAATGGTCGGGCGGGCCGGCGACGAAAGCGATGCCCATCGCGCGGCGCGATTGACGTGCGAGATGTTTCCTATGACGCGGGGTATCGATCCGATTCAGGTTCTTAACGAGAGCACGCAGATAATAGTAGTCGCACTCCATCTCGTCTCTAGAAATGCTTCCGGGTGTATTCTCGCGATAACCCACTGACTTAACGGTGTCATAGGTCCAGGTCCGATTGGCGATCACGCGTAACCAAAGATCAATATCGTGCCGCCGCCTTTGGGTTATGTCGAAACCCCCAACCTCAATTACGCGGTCACGGCCATATAGCACTGTCGAGTGTCCAAAATGAAATCCTGTCTCATTAAGCTTGTAATAGTCGTCTATCGACATCCCAGTTTGTGGTGCAAGCAGTTTGCAGCGATGCGCCTCAGGAATCGGAATTACATGGCCTTCCAGATCGATCCAGTCGTGACTCGACATGAAAGCCACATCGCTCGTCCCAGGAAGAAGCTCCAGGGCGCGAGTGAGATGATTCGGATACCAGACGTCATCGGCATCAAGCAATGCAATCCAATCACCGGTGGCAGCCTCGATGCCGGCATTGCGGGCTGCAGCGGCGTTATTGAAACCCACGCGTAGCAGTTTGACTGGCACGCTGGTCCTTTCAATCTCAAGTACCGAATTGTCAGTCGACCCGTCATCAATAACAACAATCTCGTGCGCTGATTGAGTCTGTTTCGATATACTGCGCAACGCAGCAGCGATCCAGCGGCTAGCATTATGGCAGGGCATGATAACGGAAATTCGCATCGCCAATCAGCACCTAAGGAGGGCGCTGCCAACATCCCGTTTGTCGAAAATTCCACTCACATGGCGCCGGACCGATAAGGTTAAACGTTTTCCATCCGAGTCGCTGCATTTCTCGGTGAATCCAAGCGTAACGCGGCCGCTCCGCGTCATCGAGCAACAGGTATCCCCCTCGTTTGATTTTCGATATCCCGTGAAAGGCGCACGAAATTCGGCTGCGCCCGTCTATGAGAATCAGGTTAAAAAAGTTGTCGGGAAAGCGGTCGATCACAGTCGCGTAAGCATGGAATGACAATCCGATGCACGCTTCCAACGCTGAAGCATAAAACTCCGGATTCTCCGGATCGCCGACTCGTCGATTTTCGCTAGGACCAGGCGGCACCACAAAAAGTTCCCAGGCTAAATCGTTTAGTTCCATCGCGGTGCGGATTTTTTCGGCCCACTGAAGATCGTGTTCGATCGAAACTAGCTGCCTCACACGCGCTGAAAAAAAAAGCGTAGAGCCGCCAACACCCCATTCAAATACGCGCATCTCGGGCTTAAGTATTTTCTCAAGCATTTTAATAGCAGGATAACTGATCCATGGGATCCTCATTTCGGTCGGTGTCAGCGATAGACTACGGTTCCAAGAGGGGAAGAAACTAAGCATCCGGGCAAATGATTGATCTACAGGCCATTGGCGAGAGATCCTCCAGGCTTCTCGAATGTAACAATCAAGCCGTAGCGCGAATTGCTTCATGATCGCGCCGCCGCGTGGCCCTACGTAAGTGCGGACAATTTACAAACGTCGCAGTGAAAACGATGCGTTTTACCATGCGCGCTATGATACGCTAGCAGGTTCTTTTGTCTCTTTCGCTGTTGCCTTCGACTCAACATGAAAACTATGTGGCGTAGTAAAAACGCCTTGTCCTTGCGGCGGCAGCTGTCCGGTCCCGAAGAAATCGCCGCCTTCCACGTCGAAGAATGCCGCGTTTTTGATCCAGTCCGCGATCACACCGCTTACGGACGCAAAGATCGTGAAGTGATAGCGTCCGGGAAGAAGGCTCAGTTTAGGGATCACGACCTGGATTGTTCCATCTCTGCTCGGGAGTGTCCTAAAATCCTGGCCTAACAGCGCTGTGTCTAGGAGTAAGATTCGTTGCTCAGATTCATCATCTATACCGATCGCGACGCGAACGTTTCGAAGTTCTCTTTCCCCGGTGCTTTTAAATCGCAGCGACAATATCGCACTCGCGCCGCATTGGAATACAGGAACTCTTACCTGATTATCGGCCGCAAGTTCTACAGAAATAAAACGCAGCATTCCGGAACCTTCACGATCGCGACGCGTGTCCAGTGGCAACGGCCCACGCCGACTCAGCTGGCGAAGATAAGTTTCGACAGCTGCCTTAGCGTCCGCGCGCGTCACCAGCTTGCCTTCTGCCAGCACAAGCCCTGACGAGCAGAGCGCTTCGATTGCCGCCATGTTGTGACTAACGAAAAGCACGGTCCGGCCGCCGCGGCTGACTTGTTCCATTTTTCCAAGACATTTTTTCTGAAACTCGGCGTCGCCGACGGCGAGGACTTCGTCGACAACGAGAATTTCCGGTTCGAGGTGCGCGGCCACGGCGAATGCCAGCCGGACATACATGCCGCTCGAATAGCGTTTCACCGGCGTGTCCAGAAACTTCTCCGTCTCAGCGAAAGCGATGATCTCGTCAAATTTGCTTTTGATCTCAGCCTTGGTCATTCCCAGAATCGCGCCGTTAAGAAAAATGTTCTCCCGCCCGGTCAACTCGGGATGAAATCCGGTGCCGACTTCAAGCAAGCTCGCGATGCGACCTTTGATACGGACCTTGCCGGTGGTCGGCTCGGTGATGCGGCTCAGAATTTTTAGCAATGTCGACTTTCCGGCGCCATTGCGTCCGATGATGCCGACAACCTCGCCGCGCTGCACCTCGAACGAAACGTCCTTCAAAGCCCAAAAATCTTCTTTGGAAACGCTGACACCATTTCCAGATTTCAAGTTTTTGAAAAAACCCAAGGCTTTTTCGGCAATCACATCTCGAAGCGCGGTATAACGCTCGTTGCGCTGATGGCGCAGCGAATATTTTTTGCCAAGGTTTTCGACCGTGATGATCGCGTCGCTCATTTAGATCACGTCGGCAAAGGTTCGTTCCATTCGCCGAAAGTACCAAATGCCGCTGAGCAGAAGGAGAACGGTGACAGCCAGACCGATCCAGATGCCCGGCAAAAAGAATGAGGCGCGCCCGCCCGAAATCGACCAGCGAAATCCATCAATCACGCCCACCATCGGATTCAAAGAATAAATGAGTCGCCATTTCTCCGGAATAATCGCGGAACTAAAGCCTACCGGCGAAACGTAAAGCCCGAGCTGCACGAGAAAGGGAACGACATAACGAAAATCGCGATATTCCACGTTCAACGCCGCAAGCCACAGGCCTGCGCCTGTCGAAGCAACCACCGCAAAGATGGTGAAGATCGGTAACGCCAGAAGATGCAGTCCGGGCCAGACATGATACCAAAGCATCAGCAGCGCCAGGAGCGCCGCTGAGATCGCAAAATCGACGAACGAAACAATTACCGAGCTAGCCGGAATAATCAGTCGCGGAAAATAAATTTTCGAGATCAAATTCGAATTCGTGATGAGCGAGTTGCTTCCTTCCGAAAGCGAAGTGGCAAATAATTGCCACGGCAGCATTGCGGCAAAGACCATGACGGGGTACGGGACGCCATCACTCGGAAGCTTGGCAATCCTGCCAAAGATGAAAACGAAAACGACCATGGTCAGAAATGGGCGGAGCACCGCCCAAAGAACTCCAATTACGGTCTGCTTGTAACGCACGAGCACGTCGCGCCAGGCGAGAAAATAAAAGAGCTCGCGGTACCGGAACAGGTCTCGCCAGTAATTGCGCTCGGTCTGCCCGGCTTCGATGACTAATTCGTGCTCCACGAATTGGTGATTGGTTTCTTGCTCGCCGTTATGAGGTTGACAGGCCGATTCTTACATACTTCGACCAACGCGTCCACTTCGGTGCGGAGAAAGCAGTCGAGTGTTTCTTCGAAATAACAAACGACCCTATTCGTTTTCGTCGAAGAAGGTACGCCTCAGCCGCGCATCAGCGGTTACCGTCAGGTTTGCTTGCAGAAGCTTTTTCTTTTTCTGATGCTCTTTCGTCGGACGGGGCTGATTTGGCTTTTTCGTCTTTGTTCTGGCCATCGGCAGCCTGCGTCGGCTTCGAAGTCTTTGAATTTTTGTCGCCGGCTGAATCGGCTTGTTCCGAAACTTTTGAATCTTTCCCGGCGCCTCCGTCGGTCTTGTTCGGGGCCTTGGAATCCTGATCGGTGGCGCTGCGCAGTTTTTCCTGGTGCGCGTCGGGGTCGCCGGTCGAACCGAGCCCCATCTCCAAGAGGCTTCCCTGAAATTTTGCGTCCTTCGTACTCCGGCTTGACAATTTTTGAGGATCTACCTGTTCCGTTTTCTCTCCCTTGATGTTGACACGTTTAGGCACAATCAATGAATTCTGAAGGTCCCTGGCGTCGTTCTGGCTTTGGCCAAGAGTGGTTTTGTCCAGAATTGCCGACTGACCGTGGGCAAGTGGGCAAACGAGTCCGAATCCGGCGAAGATAAGAATCAATCTGTAAGGGGGCTTCATCGAAGCTAAGAGCATGGAGCCAGGAGCGGCAGTTTTCAAGTTTTTGCTTGCGATCGCAGAGTGCGGATGAACGCGAAGATCATTCGACTCTCCTCCTCTAGTTCACCGATAATGTTCTTAACATCAGTTTTGCTGATGTATCCGTTCTTGCTTAAGAGAAACAAGATATTCGCGACTTCAAACGTCGAGCGACGTGAAGTGTTGAGAAAATTCGCGAAATCAATGCGCGAAACGCTACCAGATCCTTCGGCGATATTGTTCGTAATACTCAGGACCGCTGCACGCAACTGTTCCGCAAAACGAAATAACCGCTGTTTGTCGAGTTCGTCCGCCAGTTGAAAAAGCGAGGAACTAAATTCGGCCGCGCGTTTCCAAATTTCTAATTCCTGAAAACGAAATTGTGTGTTGTTCATGGGGGTCTCATTGCTTGTTGGTTTTGAGGATGATCGCCCTTTGCTGCTCCGCGCTGCAAGCTCTTAGCTCCGTGCGATCCAGAAGTTGCCCAACACGAGGATGTCCATTTCAGTGCGGAGAAAGCAGTCGAGCGCTTCTTCCGGATAACAAACAATTGGTTCGTTTTCGTTGAAAGAGGTGTTGAGCACAAGCGGGATGCCGGTCAGGTCGCGGAAATGTTCGATTAACCGATAATAACGCGGATTCGTTTCTCGATGAACCGTTTGTAACCGGCCGGTGCCATCGACGTGAATGACAGCCGGGATCATGTCGCGATATTTCGCCCGAATTTGAAACACTTGCATCATAAACGGAACGTCGTCATCGGTCTCGAACCATTCGGCCACGGCTTCGCGCAAAATCGAGGGCGCGAAGGGACGGAACGATTCGCGCCGTTTAATTTTCGCGTTCAAAATATCTTTGATCCCTGCATTTCGTGGATCGGCCAGAACGGAGCGATTTCCCAATGCGCGCGGCCCCCACTCCATTCGCCCCTGAAACCAACCCACAATTTTTCCGTCGGCGATCGCGCGAGCGGTTTTTTTAACGAGCTCTTCCTCGTCGTTGATCAGCGTGACCGTGCAACCTGCATCCGCGATCTCCTTCGTTTTCCAGTCAATCAACGCAAAAAGTTCTTCGTCGGTCGCAGCGGGACCAAGATACGCAGTATCTAAAGCAGGAAGTCCAAAGTCTAAAGTAGAAGACGTTTTCTCCTTTCCAATTTCTAATTCCGAATTCAAACGTGCTTGCACGTATGCCGCGGCTCCGATGGCGCCACCGGCGTCCCCGGCCGCGGCCGGGCAATACATTTTCTTAAACGGCGAGCGGCGATAAACTTTTCCGTTCGCCACCGAATTCATCGCGCAACCGCCGGCGAGGGCCAGATTATCGGACGGATGCCGTTTGTGGAGCGCCTGCAGCAGCGCGAAGAACGCTTCCTCGTAAGTCACCTGGACCGAGCGCGCCAGGTCTTTGTGTTTTTGCTCGAGCGGCTCGTCCGGTGTTCGCGCCGGACCGAGAAGATCGACCAGCGGCCTACGGTAAAGGGCGCCGACCTCGGGCGCGCAATCGTGCCAGCTGTAGGAAACGTTTCCGATGTGGTGCCGGAAATATTTCAGGTTCAACCGAAAGCTGCCATCGGGCTGAATGAGCACGACTTCACGGAGCGGTTCGAGATAGTTCGGCTCGCCATAAGGCGCCAGTCCCATCACTTTGTATTCGTCGCCGTAATGCGGGAAGCCGAGAAACTGCGTGAGCGCGGAGTAAAAAATGCCTAACGAGTGCGGAAAATAAACACGATTGTCGATCTTGACTTCGCTCCCCTTTCCTATCCCGAACGCGGTGCTGGCGAAATCGCCGAACCCGTCGATCGAAATACAGGCCGCCTCGTTGAACCCGGAAACCAAAAAAGCCGAGGCCAAATGCGCCAGGTGATGCTCGACGTGGTGCACCTCCGCTTTGATTCCTGTTCCGAACTGCGCCCGAAGCTCGATGTCATAGGTTTCCTCGAGAGCTTCTTTGATCGACGCCGCCCTGCGGATGTTTTTGATTTTTTGGGCCATCAATTTCGGATTCGGCCAACGGGTCAGGACAAATCCGAGCCGGCGCAAATTGTTCACGCCCGGTTTCCGATTGATCGCGATATGATCGACGTCGCCTAACGAGAGCTTTCCCTCTTCCAAAACGTAATTGATCGCCTTGGTGGGCAGACCGGCCCAATGTTTGATCCGGCGAAAGCGTTCCTCTTCAGCCGCGGCCACGAGTTTGCCATCGACAAACAAGCACGCGGCGGAATCCCCATGGTAAGCGTTTAGGCCGAGGATGGTCATGGGAAGAAGTCAGAAGACAGAGGACGGAGAACAGAAGACACAGGACACAACGCTAATGCAGTAGCAATTATTCCTGGGTAATGATGAACGATCCTGGCTTCTTCATCATTCCACCTAACATCCGTCTTACTTCTGTGCATTTCGCGACTAACGCCCGATGCGTTTCGTCAGAGATGTAGCTGCAATCTCGCGCAAAATCGAGCGACGAGTCCGTTTCGTTCGCTTCGCCGTCGCAATCCGTCAACTTGCTAACAAAATGGGGCTCGTAGCGGCGCTTCGCCCATGCTTCGCGAAGATTTAGGCAAACAGATCTTGATGAACGTCGGATCTGGCTCGTAAGAGCGTACCTTTCGTCCGACGGAAACGATTTCGTCGCATCAAAAATTTCCATCGCGAGTTCGTACGCGAGCTTATAGACACTCAAATCTTTCGCCGTCTCAATTTGCATATTGTCCTCTGTCCTCAGTCCTCTGTTCTCCGCTGTCTGCTTCGCAGCGGCGGCAGCTTCTCGCGGTATCGAAAGATGAGCCACGGCAACTCGGTCGCACGCCACAACCGCGGAAGGAACCGTACCGGGTTCGTAATTAATCGAAAAAGCCAGCCAAGATAAAAGCGATCGGCCCACGCGGGAATCTTCACTTGCTCGCCCGTCAGAAAACCGAGCGCGGCCCCGACACAATGAATCGCCGGTCGATAATTTAAATGTTCACGCAAATAGTATCCAAGCTTCTCCTGCGGTCCGCTGCCAATTCCGACAACAAGGTGCCGCGGCTTCCGGTTGTGGATTTGGTCCACCAAGTAGCGATCTTCAACGACCGCTCCGTAGATCGGCGCTGCGTAAAAATCATCGCTTGAGAATTGGAAATTATTTTGCTCAAGCCATCTTCCGGTGGTCTCGCGCGCTCTTTCGTTCGGCACTATCCAAAACACATCACCCTGTTTCTCGGCGAAAAATCTATCGCTGAGACCATGAAGATATTTCCAGCCGGAGATACGTGTCAGCTTGCGGCCGCCGAAGAGACGCCACAGCAAAACCATCGCACCACTGTCCGGAATGGCCATATCGGCGTTTACCATCGCCTCTCGATAGGCGTCGTCCCGGCGGAGTCGTGCGAAGCATGTCCCCGATGGCGCCACCAGAAAACCGCCTCGTTCAGACATAAGAGCAACCGCTCGACCTACGTCACCCTTAAAGAACTTGATTCCGAGTATCTGTTCAGTCGGCGTCATTGATCGGCGGCAGCTGATCGCGGTGGCGCGCAATCAGACGAGCAAGTTTGAATCCGCTGAGATATCGAGGGACAAAAACGCGCGGTTGGCGAATGGAACGCAGGAGCCAGCCGAGATAAAAACGATCGGCCCACATCGGAATCGGCGGTTGATCGCCGGTGAGAAATGCGAGCGCGGCCCCAATACAATAAATCGCCGGGCGTACCCGCAAATTCTCCTTTAAAAAAAGGCCGAGCTTTTCCTGAACCCCGCCGCCGATTCCAATCACCACGTGCGCCGGCGGATGATGGTCGATCTTGTCGACGAGTGCATCATCGCGCACTTGTGCGCCGTAGCGCGGCGCGATGTAAAAATCGGCAGTGGCGGTCAGATTGCTGTGTCGCAGCCAGGCGATCGTTTTTTCGTGGGCCGATTCGCTTGGCACAATCCAAAGCACGCGCTCGTTTAGATGCGACGTGAGCCGCGCAACCAACCGCTTGAGAAATTTTAATCCGGAAATGCGCTCGACGCGCCGTCGGGTAAGAATTTTCCAA
This sequence comes from Verrucomicrobiota bacterium, assembly GCA_003218705.1. Classification (GTDB taxonomy): domain Bacteria; phylum Verrucomicrobiota; class Verrucomicrobiia; order Chthoniobacterales; family UBA10450; genus AV40. Next base: position 14,688 of record QHOI01000154.1, read on the forward strand.
AGCAGCACCATCGCGCCGCTGTCGGCAATCGCCATGTCGGCTGATGTAACCGCGCGCC